>JAEEXX010000019.1 GCA_016287985.1 Candidatus Gastranaerophilales bacterium | reverse complement strand
TTACATTCCTGGAGTTCTAATGCTTTAAAAGCCAAAAGCCCGGTACCTGTACCTATATCAAGAACTGTTTCATGGGGCTTAATTTCTGCAAACACAAGAATAACATCTCTTACTGCTTCAAGCCATTTTGTGGTTTGCTCAATCATTTCAGGTGTTTGCCCGGCAAAACGATTCTCTTTCAGCCACTGTGTCCAATTTTCACAAATCTCGCTCATACTCTCTCCTTTACTAGGATTGTACCTTATGATTATACACTACTTTATAACCTTTTGTAAACAATTGTAAAAAATATTCAAATTCTCTAAAGTTTTATATCCAAAATGCCGTATTACATGATGGCAGGATTAAATATGGATTTTCTTTCTTTAACAAACAATAAAGCCTATAATTTGTCAAATATACAAGCGGGAATTAAGATTGATAGTAACAATTGGTTCCTAAAGCATTATGCCGGTGCTGACAATATATTTGATGCTGCCGAACTGCAAAAATTACAAGAAGATTTAGGGGAATATTTAAAAGATCAAATCCTTGATAAAAATGAAGCCATTGCAATCTATGCCAAAGTTTTGGGGACAACAATAGAGAAGGTTAAGGAATTTTTTGCTAAGGAGGGCAAGACAGAGGACGATATTGCCGAAATGATAAATACGTCACTTGATAGTTTGGAAGAAGCAGAAGCACACAGGGAATGCATTGAATTTTTAAAGAATTTAACAGTAAATTCTACGACTTCGATGCTTACAAGAGGTAACGGAGATATTTCGGTTTTGTATGACCAAATAAAGGAAAAATGGGGAAGTATATTGACCCCAAATCAGATATATAATCTGATTTTTAGAGAAGTATTTACTGCCGAAATTTTAGAGGATGCTGAAAACGGTGTATTGACTAAAAACGACTATATTGAACGTAAAATCAATGTAACAAAAGCTCTGTACATGCAAAAAATTATGACAGAATATTTTGATATTGAATTTGCGGATTTAAAAAACAGTATTCCTAAAGAGGAATTGGAAGGAGTTATCAGCAGATATTTTGATCAATATTTTTATAATTTAGTTCAAACCGGATCCAACAAATATGATAGCGAGCAAGGCGGAATGTATGATGCAACAGCCGAAATGATTAATTTACAAGTTGAACAGTTGTTAGGGAATGAAGAACTTGAGAGAAAATTCTTTAAAAAAGTTTCTTATGAAATAAAAGGGGATATTGCCGAATTAATATCCAAACAGAATTCAACAGAAAAGAACTATGATTTATCTCTTCTTTACGTAGTGCCAAAGATTGGTTTTGAAGAAAATGAGCTTCTGAATTTCAATCAAGCCTTCAAACTTGAAAGAGGTAAAGATTTTAACATTAGTGATTTTGAAGAATTTCAAACTGCACAAAAAAATTTAAATATAATCATGGGCCTCAATAATCAAGTAGTAGAAGTACTTTCACAGATTGATATGCTTATGCAAAAATATGAGGAATCCTGTACTAAGCATATGCAAGGTGATTATGTATCAAGCGGTTCGTCAACAATGCAGGGCGAATATATTGATTATACAAAAAATGTTCCGGATTCAAAAGCACGAGTTCCTGAGATTGCACAGGTTCTTACACAATTGCACCACGGAAGTGTTGAAAACACTTTAGTAGATTTAAGCAAAATAATTGCAGAAAATGACAGGCTTAAAGGTTTAAAATTGAGTCTTACTGAGGATGGAGAATTAGATATACAGTTTGATGAAAATCTTTTCGATGACACAAAAAGGAATGAAGCACTTAATAATTTACTGACAACTTACAAAAATCAAGTTAGCAGCCGATTTGAAAAAATGCTTGGAGAAAAAAGTTTAGATGAATATGTAAATGACTTTAATTCTGCCAGAAATAAAGCCATAGGCTGCCCTGATCTGCAAGGTCTCAGCGAACAATACCTGCAAGACAACGGTACAATCATAGACAGAACTGCAGGCGGAGTCAAAACCACAGGTATGTATATGATGATTGCAGGAGGAATATTGGTTTGGATACCGCCAGTGTCCGGTGTTGGGGCAGGCCTCGCCGGAGTCGGTAAATGGATGGCAATGGGAGGTATGGCGGCAGAATACGGAGCTAAGTATACTGAAGCAAAAACAAGTGATACAACAACTGATGAAGACTGGGATAATTTAAACAAGCACTTTATAATGGACGCGGCCGGAATGATAATTGGTTTTAAAGCCGGAAGTTCAGGGATTAAAGCATTTCAGAGAGTGATTGACAAAGAAGTCGCAGCAATTTTAAAAACTGAAATATCTTCAGGAAACAGTTTAAATGCGTTAAAAACGGTTATACAAAACAAAACAATGCGTGCTAATTTATTAGAGGCAATAAGCAGCAAATGCAAAACTGATTTATTCATTTCATACATCGGAGATTTGGCTCTGGACGGAATTTTGGATATAGAAGACCAGGATTGGTTAAGCTTACTTGAAGCTAATGCTATAGGTTTATTGATAGGTTCTTCCGATGATATTGCCGATGTAGGCAAAATGGGTGCTGACGGATTTAGATTAAAGAAACTAAGAGCACAACAGGCAAATGGGATAAAGTTGACTGATGCCGAATTAAAAGAACTTGAGGTGCTTGAAAAGAAGCTGGCCGCAGTAAACAATAACAATACAACAAATATTGACAGTAACATCGACAAGACTAACAAAATTGATAATAAAGCAGATAACACAAAGATTGAAACAGAAGTAAAATCGGAAAATACAAAAACAAAAAGTGATAGTGGAAATGAAAAGGTAAATGGCAACCATAATTCTATCAATCAGGACGCTCAAACATACGGTTCTGGAACACCAGATGCATTATTTCAAATTCGCAATTGGTTGAAGACTAAAGAAAATGTTGGAATTACATTTGATGCTGTAAAAAATAAATATGTAATTGATAGTAGCAGATTAGCTTCAATAGAAGCATATATCAATAAAAAAATGAATGGGGATGCTTTCACAACAAGAAAATGTATGGAGAATATAATACGTACATTGACAGAAGATGATATTACGAATATTGACAGCATGTTAAACGGATTGGAGAATACTACCAGAAGCAGATTATTGGAAAATCCGGATGAATTGATTATCATATATTCTAATCTGAAAAATTCTAATTTCTTTAAATTTGATAATATTTCAAATTCAGAATGGCAAGTAGTACAAAATTTATTGGATAACCCTATACCGGATGAATGTCTTGCTTCTGTAATGAGATATAAAGGAACTGGATACAAGAATATAAATAAAGCACTGATTGATGCGGAAAAAAATGGTACACCGATTCCGGAGCATTTACAAACTGAAATTGATAACATTGAAAGAGCAATATCAACACAAACTATACATAAACCATTAACTGTATACAGAACCGATGGAATGAGTGCATTAGATACTGTAATAGTGAATTACAATGGTCAGGAAATGCCATTATCGGAAGCATTGCAAAAATGTAATACAGAAAGCGATGTCGCCAATTTAGTTGAATACATTAGCCAGCACAATTGTGCATATACAAACGCACATTTTACATCAACATCAATGTTTGGATATAAGAAAGTCGGAACGAATGATGACATCAAATTGGTTTTGGAAATTGAAGTTCAACCAAACTCGCAGGGAATATATGTTGAAGGAGTAAATTATAGCGGTAAATTATGTAAAGAAAGAGAATTTATTATTCAAAAGGACGCAAAAATAGAAATTACAAATATTGAATTAGGGGCTGACGGTTTGTGGCACATAAAATGTAAGGCAACAACTCCTCAAAAAGTATTGCAACCTGGCAAAAATTCAAAGAAAGTGATGCCCGAAACAAAAAATGCAGAATTACCGGAATATTCAAACACAAAGACAGAAAATGAATCCCGCTCTGGAATTGTTAACATCTTTAGAGAAGAGATTGGCAAATTAAAAATGTTCTCGGATTCTGAAATTGAAACCATAATTAATAAATTTTCTGATGATGAAATTGAAAAATTGGTAAATTTTGAAGCAGATATTATAATAAATTATAAAAATTTTGGATTCGATTTTGACGAATGTTGCCCTCAAATTGCTAATACATTAAAGCACGTTATGAATAATATCGATAAAGAAAATTGGGATATTGTTTTTGAAATGTTCAGATTTGAATCTACTGCAGAACAGTTATCTGATGCAGATTTTGCACCAAATCCTTTAATAAGTAGTTATAGTAACAGCTATATAGATAATGACCAACTAAAGATTGTAAAAGCATTAATGGATATTTCCAAAAATGAAGACAGATATTACATGAGAAACATTATTGATATTGTTGAATACTCTGATATATTGAAGAAATTGGGGTATAACGCTGATGATACAGTAAATGCATTTAATATGAGAGAACCAAATGGATATTACGTAATTGATGAACTTTTTCTTTCCACAAATTACATTGTTAATTTTTCAAGGATAAATTTAAACCTTCATCCGGAACAAATTGCAGAATGCAGACAAAAAGTAAAAGAAGCATACCCAAATATTTCGGAAAAACAATTAGAAAATATAATGGCTGTACTTACAACAAGACAAGGACAAATATGTCTAGATGCAGTACTAAATTTAAAAGATGGTGTTTCAGGCAAAACCCTTATCAGTCCGGAGAACTTGGAATTAACTATCAAACATATAACTAACGAAGATATAAGTGGTGGACAAAATTTTATAACGCGATTAATTAAAATTGTTGGGCAAACCACAGATTCTGTTGAAGAAGTTAATTCAATGTATGGTAAAATTCTTTCTTCAATAAATAATAGAAAGACTACTATGTATGCTTTAAAATTGGTTGCTCCTGAATATACGTTAGGACTAAAAGATATAGTTGGTTATATTGAAAACGCCAAAGCATTAGACCCATCGGATATAGCCACATTGATTGAAGTTGTTGGGATTCAAAACTGGAAACATATTATACCTTATTTAAATAATAAAAATGCAATTGAATTATATAAAAAGATGGATAAAATAAATTATGCACAAAAAGCAACAAATGCACCAGATTCCTATACTCCTTATGATATCCCGGCTGTGTTAAGTATGACCAAACGTATTGCTGGTGTATTTGGACATTATGATAGTAAAAATGTTGATACACTATATAAAATGATAGCGGATGCCGTAGATGATAAAGTCTCAGCAGGTGTAATAAGAATTATTGATGATTTGGTCTGCTGGAAGCAAGATTTTGCTCTTGTTCAAGCTGTAATAGAATTAGGAACCATTAAGGATTCAACTGGTAGTCTAAGATTTTCTGAAACAGCATTAACGAAAATAATAAACGCTTATGGAGGATATGGCAATCTGGATGTAAACTTTATTAAGCATATACATAAAGCAGCTGAGGAATATCCGAATATGACAACACAGCAAATTATAGATCATGTTAAAGGTAAAGATGTAGATATTGTTAATACTTATGAATATCCACTCGGTGATAATGGCAAATTTAAATCTTATAGGGATCGTATTTATAACTCAAAAGCGTGGAAAGATTTGGATTTTCCGGAACAACAAAAATTGTTCAATTATCTGACCAAACTTGTAAATCAAGATGAAAACAGATTTGTAAAATTGGTTGAATCAGGCTATTTCGAATTATGCTCCGAAGGCAAACTTAATATTAATGATTTAATTGACAATGTAAATACAAATAAATTCTTCTCCAAACATTTCTTAAATGACGTTAAAAGACTTTATTCAGGAGAGCCCCTAGTAAAGGAATTTCCTGCCGGAACAAGACTTTCTGATATAGCGAAAAATGTTGATGAAGGTGAAGTGGCTTCAGTTGATGGGAAAATATATGTAAACGATAACGGACAAATGGTCAAATTAAATATGACAAAAGAAGCCTTTGAAAAATTATTCCCGCTTGAAAGCAGATTTAATACCAAGCAGGGCGGGCTTGGTGACTGCTGGTTAGTTTCAGCATTAGATAATTTGATGGACTTACCGTCAGGCAGAGCAAAAATTTATCAATTATTTGAACAAAACGGTAATGAAATAACAGTGAAACTTCCACACACACAAGAAATTTATGATTCAGTTGTTGTTAAAAACGATAAGGGAGAAGATGAAATTCAGTTGTCTTCTACACCAAGATATGTAACAAATACTTATTCGGTAACATTTAATCTAAGCGATAAAATATCCTATAAACATAATGCTCATATATCCGGATGCCAGGGCTTACAAATGATAGAAGTAGCTTATGCATTCGCAAAAGCCGAGGGTCCAACAAAAGAATTGTATGCACAGGATGTTCTTGGTATTCTTGACGATGACAATCAAATGCAAGTACTCAAGGGCGGTTGGTCAGAATGGTTCTTTAACGATATTATGGGATATAGAATGGATAAGAATCACACAGCGTATGATGCTGAAGGGAATATCGTAGGAGAATCGCATAAAATCAATAATTCAAACGATCTTCCTTCTGTAACAGATTTGCTTGAGAGGGTGGGTAATGATGATAATGTACTTTGTTACTTTAGCACTAAGCATATATCTAACGCCGACAGTAAGTCACGAAGAGAAAAAACATTATCATCGGATTATGACCTTTACAGTAACCATGCCTATGCAATCAAAGGGTATGATGCAGAAAGGGGATTAGTCTACTTTACAAATCCTTGGAATTCAAATTGTATCGTAGAGATGGACATTTATAATTTCATAGAGTATATTGATGATATCAGTTATACGAGGTTGAGTTAATTATGGATTACAAACGAGAAATGCAGGAATTATATAAACAAATTGAAGAAGCTGAAAAAGCAGGTAAGAACCCTGCAATTTTATACAAACGTCAAATAGAGATACTTGAAGAATCACATAAATCATTTATTGAAAAAGCTCGAACAATGGGTGTTAATTTGGATTCTGATCTAAATGCTTTGGAGATGGAAATAAAACACTTTAAAGCTATGAAACAAATTGCGCAAAAAGCAAACTTCCCAACAGAAAAGTATGACAGATACATGCGAGATGCACGCATTCGTGTTCTTGGAGAAGATTTTGTAAAAAAACATTTTAACTAAGCTATTTGCACATGTTATAATTGTAATATGAAAACAGGGGCGTTTATTATACCTACAGGCATAGGAGCTTCAATTGGAGGTTTTGCCGGTGATGCAAGCAAGTGGGCTCGCAGGTTGGCAAAAAAGTGCAAGCTTATTGTCAACCCTAATGTTGTTAATGCAGCTTGTTTTTCCGGCATTACAGACAACATGCTATATGTCGAAGGGTACACTTTAGACAGATTTTTTAGGGGGCAAATAGGACTTAAAGAATCTCAAAACAATAAAATTGGTATTATTTTTGATAAGGCAATCCCGCAAGATGTTCTAAATATCCATATAAATACTATAAATGCTGTAAAAACTGTATACGATATTGATATTTTAGGATACGAAATAACAAAAGAGAATGTTGGTGTAGAATTTTTTGTCGATAGTTCAAGAATCTCAACCGGCAACGTTAAGAACCTTGATACAATTAAAGAGTCGGCAGAAAAACTTATAAAAAACGGCTGTAATGCAATCGCCATCGTTTGTCTTTTCCCTGAAGAACAAGGGGATGATTATGCAAACGGATTAGGTGTAGACCCGGTTGGAGGAGTTGAGGCCGTTATTTCTCACTATATTTCAAAGGAACTTGAAATCCCTTGTGCTCATGCGCCCGCTTTTGTTAGTACGGAAATAACGTCTGAAATAGTGGATACAAGGTGTTCTGCAGAATATATAACGCCGACATTTTTGCCTTGTGTACTGTTAGGTTTAGCCAATGCTCCCACAATATCACACGATTCTGACTCACTTTGGGTAAAACAACTTGATTTTCTGGTTATTCCATACAATGCGTTGGGCGGAATCCCTGTTTTTGAAATGAATAAGCTGAATAAGAAAATATATGCAATCAAAGAAAATAAAACAGTTTTGAATATAACCCCCCTTCATTTACCTCTAAGATGTGATATAATAGATACGTACGAAGATTTATTGGAGCTTATATAAGTATGAAAATTAAAAATGGTTTTTCTTTAATAGAAGTACTACTCGTTTTGGGAATAGTAGCAGTTGTTACGGCGATGGGCTTTTCAATATCTAAGAAAGGTATGGAAAATGCTTATAACTTGTACTGGTACACAGGTTATGTTACGCTTTACGACAGTCTTGTCGACTGGAATAACAGGAATCCGGAGGGAGCTCCTTCCGCGCTGAATTACGCTCGCCACCTTTGGGAACTCGTGCGCTCGGAGGACACAGAGCCTACAAGTTTAAATCCTGAGGCATTTAGGGCTCCTAATGGAATAGTATATGATATGGAGGACGTTTCTAATGGGGAGCACCCATTTATTCGAATTGACATGTCGATACCGCAGCATAAACAACGTAATGGAGCTGCTCCGAATAGAACAGTATTCGTTTATTTCCCGGATGGTACAGTACCTATGGTCTATCCGGCTGATACAGCTCAACTAACAAATCAAGCTCCGGATTTAGTCAACCTGCACAATCGAGCTGACTTGCTAATGTTTGTCAGAAGAGGTGGTGGTATAAATGATGATGTAAGACGAACATTATATAGTTTCCATGATGGCTATTGTGCTGTTTATGGCACGTTGTCCAATCATGCTGATCCTGCTAATATTTCTTGCACAACAGGACCAGATTCTTTTGGAGGAACTCTTCGTCCTGTAAACCCAAGAAAAGCTTATTAAGTATTTAAAATAAGAAGGGGCGGCTTGCAGAAAGCAAGCCGCCCCTTCTTATTGCCTGACAACAAAAATACTTAGTTCCCCCAAGCGTTTACAGTAATAGTCTGAAACCCGAGGATATTTTCTCTGTGTACATCGTACCCGGCCAAAGAACGTATATTTCCGTTTTTCATAGCTGTTTTCACGCTGCAATCACCAACCGTTACAATATACCATATATTTTTACATGTAGCAGAGCCTTGCTTTGAAGCTATAGCCGGTGTATATCCACCTCCCGGAGTCGTTGTTCCATTGTAAATAAATCCGCCTAAAAATTCAGCATTTGCAGTAGCAGCCGTTAACATGAATAATGCCGTCAACAAAAATAATTTTTTCATATTCCCTCCTTGCAGGCAATAAACTGCCTTTTATTCTTCTGTTATATCCAAACTGTTATCTAAAAGAGATGTTTGTTCACCGGAGTTTTCTTCCATCATTGCACAAGAACCCAGCGACGGATCGTAATCTTCATCGTCTTTATCTGTATTAACAATCTTGTTAACCGAAACGACAGTATCGTTGTCAACCAGATTTTGCGCTCTTACACCTGTTGCAGGTCGTCCCTGACATGAGATATCTCCAGCCTTAATTCTTGTAACAATACCATTTGCTGTTACAAGCATTATTTCATCCTTTTCTTCAACTATTGTAAGTGCTACAAGCCTTGAAACACTCGATTTAAATTTAGTTGCAATTAAACCTATGCCGCCTCGATTTTGCGGGCGGAACTCACTTAATTTTGTACGTTTTCCGAACCCGTCTGAAGTTACAACAAGTAAGTCTGCATCATAATTCTTTGGAACAATATCGCAGCCAATAATTGTATCAGCCGCTCTTAATTTCATAGAAATTACGCCTCTTGCACTTCTTCCCAACGGTCTTAAATCTTCAATCGGGAATCTTATTGCCATACCGCAAGATGTACCGATTATTATTTCATCATTACCTTTGGCAAGTTTTACCCAATTCAATCTGTCATTTTCTTCAAGAGAAATTGCTATAATTCCGCTTCTTCTTATATTCGCAAAATTATCCAGTTCAATTCTCTTAATGAATCCTTTTTGAGTCAGCATAATAAGATTCAAATCATGTGAGAAATTACTTACCGGAACAACAGCAGTAATTTGTTCGCCCTGTTCTATCGGAAGAACATTTACTATGGGTAAGCCTTTAGACTGACGTCCGCCTTCCGGGAATTCATACACATTCAAGCTGTATACAATACCTTTTGAAGAGAAGAACAATACTTTATCATGCATCATTGCTGTAAAGAAATGCTGAATGTCATCATCGTCTTTAGTTTTCATGCCTGCCTTACCACGTGTGGCACGATTCTGACGTTCAAAAGTATCCAAAGCAATCCTCTTCAAATATCCTTGCTGGGTAATAAATACTGCCATTTGAGTATTCGGAGTCAAGTCCTCTATGGTAACTTCACCCTGCTCAGGAAGTATTTGAGTCTTTCTGTCATCACCATATTTTTCTTTATCTTCCAAAAGTTCAGCCTTAATAATATCTAAAACTTTTTGTCTGTCGGCAAGAATTTCCTCATATTCAGCAATTTTCTTAATCAAGTCATCATATTCAGCCTTAATTTTTTCTTGCTCCAAACCTGTTAATCTTCTTAATTGCATTTCAAGAATTGCATTAGCCTGATCGACATCAAGTCCAAACCTGCTCATCAATCCTTCTCTTGCATCATCAGTTGTTTTAGATTTTTTAATAAGTTCAATAACTTCATCCAAAGAACCCAAAGCAATTAACAAGCCTGCCAGAATATGTGCTCTGATTTTTGCTTTCTTTAAGAAATAAATAGTTCTTCTTGTAACAATTTCAACTCTGTGCTCAACAAACTCGTTAAGAACTTCGTATAAATTCAACAACCTTGGCTGTTTTCCGCAAAGCGTAACCATATTTACACCAAAAGTCGTTGATAATTGAGTATATTTAAACAGGTTGTTTTTGACGACTTCGGGCTTAGCATCACGCTTAAGTTCGATAACAATGCGCATTCCTTCTCTGTCAGATTCGTCACGAAGATCAGAAATACCGGTTATTCTGTTTTCTTTTACCAAATCAGCAATTTTTTCAATCAGTTGTGCCTTATTAACCTGATAAGGAATCTCGGTTACAATTATCGCAGTTCTCGCCTGTCTGCCTGCACCACCAGGAATTTCTTCGATAGTGGCAACAGATGACATTTTAATAGAACCACGTCCTGTTTCATAAGCCTGTTTAATATCATTAAGACCTATAATTGTTGCCGCAGTCGGAAAGTCAGGTCCTTTGATATATTCCATTAGTCCTTCAACGGTAATTTTCGGATTATCAATAAGGGCAATAGTACCGTCTACTACTTCACACAAGTTATGAGGAGGAATGTTTGTTGCCATACCGACAGCGATACCTGAAGAACCGTTTAATAACAACATCGGAAGTCTTACTGGCAGTACGGAAGGTTCTTCTAACGAACCATCGAAGTTTGGTTCAAAATCAACTGTTTCACAATCAATATCAGCAAGCATTGAGGTTGTAATCTTATGCATACGAGCTTCTGTATAACGCATTGCAGCAGCACCGTCACCGTCAACAGAGCCGAAGTTCCCATGCCCGTCTACGACAAGATATCTTGTATTGAAATCTTGAGCCAATCTTACTAATGCTTCATATACAGAACTGTCGCCATGCGGGTGATATTTACCCAAAACTTCACCTACAATACGTGCGCATTTCTTAAACGGTTTGTCAGGCGTCATTCCGAGCTCATTCATAGCATACAGAATTCTTCTGTGAACAGGTTTTAACCCGTCACGGACATCAGGTAATGCACGCCCTACTATAACAGACATTGCATAATCTATATAGCATTTTCTCATTTCACCTTTTATATCGACAGGTACAATTTTCCCGTCGGAAAACATGTTTTGCTGACTCAAAATCCTTCTCCTCTATCAACTTACTACTATATAGTAGCACAAAAATGCTGTAAATCAAATATTAAGCATGGTGTAAATATCTGTTTATACATATATTTCTAATATGTTGACAGACCAAAGCCTAAGTCTGCGTTTAATCGTACCAGCTATATAAACTGAGATTACAGTTCTCTTCGCCCTTCAATAGCTCTGGCTAAAGTAACTTCGTCCGCATATTCCAAATCGGCACCCACCGGTAAACCGAATGCTATTCTTGAAATTTTTATACCAAAAGGTTTTATTAATTTCGTTAAGTAAAGACTTGTTGCTTCACCTTCAACCGACGGTGAAAGAGCAAGTATAACCTCTTGGACTTCTTCATTTGGAAGCCTGTTCAAAAGTTCTTTTATTCTAATATCCTCAGCACCTATTCCATCCATTGGTGATATCAGACCTTGTAAAACGTGGTAAAGTCCCCTATACTCGTTGGTTTTTTCTATTGCAATTAAATCCTTCGTTTCCGCTACAACACAAATCACAGAGCGATTTCTGCTGTTTGAGGAGCATATCTCACAAGGACTCTGGGTTGATATGTTGTAACAAATCTCACAAGTTTTTGCTCCTCTTCTCGCAACCATTATTGCATCTGCAAACCTTTCAACCTCGCTCAGAGGCATTTTTAATATTTGAAATGCCATTCTTTGCGCCGACTTGGGCCCTATAGAAGGAAATTTTTGGAATTGTTCTATTAATGTTGCAATACTTTTTGGATAAATCATTTTTTTAAGTGAATAAGTGAATAGGTAAATAAGTTAATAAGTAAATTTATTTACAAATGACTTATCTGCTCTCCTTTTTGAATTTAATCTTACATCAACCCCGGAATATTTACACCGCCTGTTACAGATTTCATCTTAGTTTCAAGAACTTCTTTTGATTTGTCCGTTGCAATTTTCATAGCTGATGTAATTAAATCTTCGAGCAATTCAATATCATCAGATGAAACCGAAGCCGGATTTTCAGGATTAATTGCCTCAGCAGTAAGTTTAATTGACTTAAAAATACCCTTACCGTCGCAAACAACCTTAACTGAACCATTTCCTGCCTCCGCTGTCACATCTGTATTTGATAATTCATTTTGAGCTTCTACTAATTTCTTTTGAATATTTTGAGCTTGTTTCATCATATTCATCATATTCATCATAATTGTTGTCCTCCTACATACTTATATATCTAGTTTTTCCATTAAGTCATCATCTATATCAAAGTTTGCATAAACGTTTTGCACATCATCATGTTCTTCTAATCTGCCAAGCAAACGCATAACACTGGTTGCGGTTTTTTCATCAGTTATCGGAACTGTGTTTTGCGGAATCCTTGTAAACTCGGCAGTAACAGACTTAAATCCTTCTTTTTCAAGCCCCTCGACAATTGGTTGAAGATTTGGAACAGAAGTATAAACCTTATATTCATCATCTTCTTCCTGAATATCATCAGCATCAAGATTAATTGCAGCTTCAAATAGTTTATCGAAGTCAACAGAATCGGCATTAAAAGTAATACAGCCTTTTTTATCAAACATCCAGCCTACACAACCGGTTTCACCAAGGTTTCCGTTAAATTTTGTAAAATAACTCCTTATGTCGCCTGCTGTTCTGTTTTTATTATCTGTCATTGCTTCGATAACAACGGCAACACCACCCGCCGCATAACCTTCATAAGTCATTTCTTCATAATTTTCGTTATTTCCGGCACCACAGCCCTTCTCTATTGCACGTTTGATATTATCATTAGGAAGTCCGGCTGCTTTAGCTTTTTCTATAGCAGTTCTCAATCTGAAATTCCCCGCAGGGTCCCCGCCTCCTAATTTAGATGCAACAATAATTTCTCTTGAAAATTTTTGAAATTCTGCAGCACGCAAAGAATCCGTTTTAGCTTTTTTGTGCTTAATTGTAGACCATTTTGAATGTCCGCTCATATTTACATATCCTTTTCTATATCATCATTTATAAACAAGGCGGGTTATTTATGAATATTTACCCCTATATTTACCCCCCTTAGCTTTACAATAATACTTTAAATAAAAAAAAATGGCAATATATTTACATTATATGACACTAAATGTGAATTCAGGAATTTTATAATCTTCGGGAGATTGGTTTAAAAGTTCTTTAATTCCATCTTCAACTTCACATCCGAGCATATTAATTACCGGAAAACCGACATTTTCAGAAAGTATTTGCACTTTCTTGTCATAATTTATTCCCAACGTTTTTACTCCGGATTTTGCTGAAATTAAGCAAGCATGGAATCTCATTGCAATCATATATTCCAGCTCGGAGATTTCATGAATAACTTCCGGTATGGAAAGTTCCTTGTATATTTTGACAATACACCCGTTTGAAGTCAAAAACTCGGCAAATTTATCAATTATTGGTAAATCAAGGTTGTCTTGAAATGAAAATAACTTAATTTCTTCACTTTTAAACCTTACTGAAATTTCTTCTGCAAGAGCAGACAAAAACTCATTTCCCAGACCTCTGCAATTGCGTAATTGCACCCCAATCCCCATATGCTTTGCAACAGGCTGGATTGTTATCCCAAAAACAGGGTCAGCGACAAGTTTTGATTCTATTCCCAATGTTTTTAAATAATCTTGCGATTGTTTATCTCTCACTGTGACTTGATGGCATCTTTTTAAAACAAATTTTGTCAGAAATTTACCCGTTTTAGTTCTGAATTTTGAAAATCCTTGCGCAAAAATAATTACTTTTTTCCCCAACACCAATGCCGTCATGATTACAACAAGATAATATATAAGGCTTTTCAGGCTCGTTATATCCTGTAAAAGACTTCCTCCTCCGGAAATCAAAATATCAGAGCGAAGAATTGGAACAAAAAAATTGAACATGCCGGAAGACTCCACACCGTAGAGTCGTGACGTTTTTTGCGGATTTGCAGACAAAACAGTAATTCTTTCAGCCCCCTCATCTTTTAACGAGTTTACAACAGTTTCGGCAATTGCTTCATCACCGAAGTTATCAAAACCAATGTATCCGGATATGACATATTTGGTCATTAAATCTTCTCCATAACAGCTTCTTTATAAGGGATTGCCTGAATTGCTCCATAATTTTGTGTTTGCAATCCTGAGACTACCGACGCAAATTTTGAAGCGTCAGAAGGCGTATAGCCGCTGGTTATAGCATATAAAAAGCCTCCGTTAAACACATCGCCTGATGCAGTAGTATCAATAGCCTTTTGTGTGTTATAAAACTCGGTAAAATTAATACTTCCGCGATAACCTGTATAATAACCGTTATCCACATGAGATTTTATTACGGCAATTTTTACCCCTTTATCCCAGTAATACTGTATTATTTTTTCAGGTGAATTCATATCGTAAAGATTTTTTGTATCACTTTTTAAACTGGAAAATACAATGTCCGATAAATCTATGATTTCTTCAAAATATTCCTTTGTATCAACCGAATTCATGAAACAAGAAGTGTAATTCGGGTCATACGCAGTCAAAACATCATTCTCCTTGGCAATTCTGAAAGACTCTCTGACCAATTCCCTGGAGCTTGCGGAAAGTGATTGTACAACTCCTGTAGAATAAACTATTTTTAAATTTTTTATAATATCATCCGAAATATCTTCTATTGAAAGCTTTGTTGCTGCCGTTTTCCTTTTGTAATAAAGAACTTCTTTTTTGTCCAATGTATGTGAAACAATATACATTCCGTTTTGTTCATCATTGATTTTGATAAGTGATGTATCGATATTTTCCTTTTGCAAAGCAGAAAGAATAAATTCACTAAATCCGTCATTACCTACTTTTGTCAAATAAGTAACCTTTCCTCCCAGTCTTGCAATTGCCACTGCTGTCGTAACAGTATCTCCTCCAAAATATTTATTCAAAGTTGAAGCATCTGCAAGAGTCCCATTTGCAGACAATTCAACGAGACATTCACCTATAATTGCTATATCTGCTTTTGATTCCATTTTACAAAATCCTTAACCTCTGTCAGTATTTCTTTAGTTCTTAAAGTAATTTCATGGGGCGTAAATCCATTGTAGAAATCTCTTCCAACACCAACTGCCACAGCACCGGCATTTAAATATGAAACAACACTGCTCAATTTTATATCTCCTGTCGGCATAAGATTTAAGAAGCGCATTTGCCTTAAAATATTTTCAATATATTGCGTTCCGCCCATAGCTTCTGCCGGAAAAATTTTTATAAGTTGTATTCGTGATTTCCAGGCATTATAGGCTTCATTAGCAGTAGTTGTTCCTGCAATAAAAGGTATTCTTAAATTTTTTGATATTCTTACCATGCTCATTTGAAATATAGGTGAAGCAAAAAGTTTTGCGCCGTTTTGAAAGGCCCAATCTGCCTGTGTAGATGTTATAATGCCGCCTGCGCAGACAGTCGCATACTTCGAAACTTCCTTTATCGCATTATAAATTTCCGGAGATTCAACATTTATTTCTAAAACTCTTATTCCGCCTTCAATCAATGCCTTTGCAATTTCTATTGTTTGTTTCGAATCTTTATTTCTGATTATGGGATAAACTTTGTCCCTTGCAATTATTTCCAGATAATTTTCACTCATTTATACGAATCCTTTTTATTAGATTTATTATATCATAAATAATAAAGTATTAAGCGGTAATATGGTTTAGTGATAAAGAATATATTTGATAGAATAAAACTTATTTCGGCATATTTGTTTTTTTGTCTGGTTCTGGTTTTAATATATTATTTTACCTACAACTTAGCAGAACCAAAGGCATACGACTTTATGACAAAAAACGTTCTTGTGCAAAAACTGCCTTTTGATAACCACAAGCAAGTACACGGAAGTGATGACATAGTTCTTGTGGTAATTGATGAAAAGAGTGTTGAAAAATACCGCTGGCCATGGAAAAGAGAATTACACTGTAAAGTTTTCGAATATTTTTACAAATATGCTCACCCCAAAATTATTGTTGACGATTCGGTTATAGCGACTTTGGACACCGACAATCCGGCATCAGACAATAAATATTTCAACTGTATTAAAAAATTTAACAATCTTATAGCCGGATTCACACCTTCATCTCTCGAATGGAAAGATAAAAATCTCGGCAAACAATATGAAAATGCATTTGCACAGAAATTTTCCATAAAACCGAAAATAAAATCAATTCCCAAATATTATATGTACAGAAGCATAATGCGTTTCCCACAGCCATATTTTGACAGTATTATGAATGTTGGTTCAGTTCTTGTAATATCAGGGCCAATAAGCGGAAATATAGGTTTTGTTCCTTTTGGTGATGAAATTTACAGAAATCAAGAATACGTAATTAATTATAAAAACACTTTTTACCCATCCATTGCGATGAAAGTTTTTTTGATGCTTAACAATTATCCTGAAATGGTAATAACAAAGAATGAGATTCAATTTCCTACAATAAATTTCAGGATAAGAATAAAACAAAATTTATTCCAAATGATGTCACCTGTTAGATATTACAAGTTATATGACGATGCATATTCACATACAAAGTATTCTGCACTCGACGTAATGGATTCTTATGATGCGCTTTTATGCGGTCAAAAACCTGTACTTGATGCGGAGATATTTAAAGATAAAATTGTTGTAATCGGTGCGAATGTTCCTGCAGGAACAGGACTAAACGATAATAAGAATACCCCTTTAAGGCCGAATCATCCCGGAGTTGATTATCAAGCAACTGTCATAGATAATATTATCCACAATGATTTTCTGTACGTAATTCCTGAATTTTGTAATGTATTAATAACTCTTTTATTGATGTTTTTAACGTATTTTTCAATCAAACGCTATGATTTATCAAAATCCGTTCTAATGACTTCGTTAATAGTTTTCGGATATATTATTATTTGTACAGCATGTTTTTACCATAAAATCATCATTAATGTTTTAACTCCGCTGGTTATGCTTGTTTTTGCAACAATATTTGCTTATACAAACAAGTATGTTGTAGAAAATATTAATAAAGAAAAAGTTAAAAGCGCAATGGGTAAATATATGTCGCAAGACGTTATGCAAAGTGTTGTACAAAACATAGATAACCTCGGTCTCGGAGGGAAAAGAGCAGTTGTCACTGTTTTGTTTGCGGATATAAGAGGATTTACCGCAATGAGCGAAAAAATGTCCGCACAACAGGTTTCAGAATTCTTGAATGAATATTTTTCGGAAATGGAACCGATTATAACAAGTTATAACGGAATAATTAACAAATTTATCGGAGATGCCATAATGGCTGTATTTGGTGAACCGATTCAGGACGATAACCACGCTCAAAATGCCGTAAAATGCGGATATGCAATGCTGCAAAGAGTAGAAAAACTTCATAAAAAATGGGCAAGAGAAGGTAAACCAGAGATAGAAATCGGAGTTGGTATTAATACTGGAGAAGTTTTCATAGGGAACATCGGTTCAGTAAATCGTATGGAATATACGGTCATAGGAGATACAGTAAACCTCGCAAGCCGTCTTGAAAGCTATAATAAGATGTATAAAACCAAAATGTTGATAAGCACTTCCACCTATAAAACCGTAAAAAATATTGCAGATGTAATAAAGATTCCGGAAGTTCAAATTCGCGGTAAATCTAATAAAATAGATATCTATGAGGTTTTGAAAGTTAAGTTAAACTAAGAATTTATTAGGTTAGTTCGTGAATCGTGAATCGTGAATCATGAATCGTGAATCATGAGTTGTGAATCGTGAGTTGGGATTTATGAATTGTGAGTCGTAATAAGCATCACGTCCTCCCCTTGAGGGAGGACCGAAATCTTTGATTTCGAGGTGGGGTTGAAATTACAGCAGATTTTACATTTTATCTCGCAAACCAAGTAGTTGTGAGTTGTGAAAGTGCAATAATAACAGCCTCCTCCCCATGGGATAGGATAGAGGAAGGGGACAGCATTTGCCGGCAGAGAGGGTATATTATATATTAAAACACCGCCTTTTTATGGGCGGTGTTTTTACTTATCCGATATTATACTAACTTAATAAATCGTCAAACTCCTCAATGATACCTTCGTGGTTCCAATCTCCGCTTTGGAGCTGAACACTAATTTGTATCAAGAGTTCAATTATACGTTCGCAATCGCAGTTGCAGCTTCCAGGATCGGTAGGAATCTTATTGAATATCAATTCTAACCAGGTGTTCTGTGTGTCTTGGTTAGTAATAACCGTTTGCATCAACTGTACTAAGCCTGAAACTGTTGAGTTAATAAGAGCTATGTTATAGTTCATATTATTTAACGTGTTACCGTTAGTTTGTTCTTGTTGAAGGATTTGTGTTAACAGATTTTCAATGTTAGTAAGATCGACATTGGCACCACCACCTGAACCTGAAGGTATTGCTGCAAGTATTTCGAACAATACTTGGAGCTGCTGAGCTTGTCCTTCTTGCAAAGTACCCATTCCTTGAATCAATGTATTTAATTGTTGAGTATAGTCTTTACCTTGTTGCATAAGAACTTCAATATCAACCAATTTTTCAATGATGTTCAATACATTTGCATTCAAGTCATCAATTCTTTGCAAGATTGCAATAATACCGGCTTGTTGATGTGCATCTAATTGATCCAACTTGTTCAATACCGCTATGAATTTAGCTCTTAAGTTAGCATCGAGTTGGTCAATCTTATCGATAACAGCCAAGAATCCTGCCTGATTGTGCTGATCAATTTTATCAAGTTTAGCCAATACCTCTGTTAACAAGTTAGTTATTGTATTACCTAAAGAATTCATCTTTCCTAAGATGCTTACAAGGACATCGTGGTTTGCATTAACAGCTGCTATCAAAGCTTGAAGGTCACCACCCATATGCATTAACTGAGCAAGTATTTGATTCAAATACTGACTGTGCTGATTACCAAATGAATTAATCAAGGCCTTAATTTGATCTAATAACTGGTTATTTACTACCAACTGTTGAAGTATATTCTGTGCATTTGTATTTACATCGCCATGCAAACTTTGAATTTCAGCAAGTATACCTTCAAGTATCTGCCCATTGTTTTGTACCCATTCCAAAATTTGTTGCTCTGTCATACCATTAGCCTGCAATTGACCAAGTAGACCCAAATAGTATGCTTGCATATTAGCATCTAAATTTCGAATCGCTTCAAGTATTTCCTGACACAGTGCATTATTTTGCGTCATCAACGCAATAATAGTCTGAGCATTATGCTGTACGGTACCGTGTAGATCTTGTATTGCTGCAAGGATTTCCTGCAAGAATGCACTATTGTTATTAACACCCTGAAGAATTGCATTAATATCAACTCCCATACCCATCAATATAGCTATGATTTGTTGAAGCGAAGCTTGCATATTTGTATTTTGTCCTGCAATACCGTTAATTGCATTAAGTATTTGTTGAAGCAATTGTGTATTGCCGGCAATTCCTTCAATAATACCAATCGCAGCATTTTGTTGATGTTCATCCATTGTAACCAACTGAGCAAGTATTGCTGCAAGCATGCTTTGTAATTGAGGGAACTGACCTTCCAAATCATTCAGTTTTGCTAAAATTTGTTCCAACGTACTTGCCATGCCATTTTGTGTCTCATGCATATTATTCAGCAATGCAATTATAGCGGCATAATTTGCAGCATCTTGATTACTCATCTCATCTACTTTGTCAAGCAGGTTATTTAAAAGAGCTATGAGTTCGTCATGATTTCCGTTTACATCGTTATTAAGATTTAATAATGCAGTGTATATTGAACCTGTTAATGCAAGCTGTTGTGTAGACATACTATCTATATGTGTAAGTAAATCTATTACTTTTTGCATTAAATCTTTCAAAGCTTGATTTTCACTGGTTATTTTATCAAGTAATTCTTGATGATTGTGATTTAAAGTATCAATTATAGCTTGAAAACCACTTGCTAATTGATTAACTAAAGCCTCAATGTCAATATTTACGATCTGCGTTTGAGTCATATTAATACCTGGTAATGGTTGCACCGGCGGTCCGCCTGCTTCTTTCTTACACGACTGGTGACCAAAAGCCATCATGACCAAACCGACTCCTGCTAATGCACCTTTGGCAATCGGCGGCATAGCACTGAATGCGCCAGCTAAACTACCCAATACGGTTCCACCTGTTACCACTGCACCAGTTGCGATGAGCCCTACACCTACTGCTTTAGGTGTTGCCTTTACAATCGCCCCTGCGACTCTTGCAATACCTTTAGGTTTTTCTTCCGGAAATAATTCCGAACTCGTTTTTTCGAAATTTGCTCTTAATTGCGACATGTCAACAGGGTCTTGTTTTGGTGAGAGCAATTTTGATAACTGGTCAATATCCATTCTTGAATAGTATTGACGTAATGCATTTACGTCAGATTCTGACATATTAGGATGCTTTACCTTCTCCCTTTGGATTAATGCTTCTATATATGAAGCTTTCGGATCGAACCCCCCAGGTCCGTTTAATGATGGTGTCATATGTGTTACTCCTTTCTTTAACTATGTAACCAACCTAACATTTACATGTATTACGGCCCGTTTTTCAAAAACTTTAATAAATTTCTGAAAATTGTTACAAAAGTTAAAACTAATAATTTCCCGTGTAATATTTACATATATCTATAAAGTAACATAATTCGAGATTATTGCGCCACTTTTCTATTTTTCGAAAAAAAAATCCTTAAAACTGAATAATAGTAAGAAAAATTCATATTTACAAAACTTAACAAATTTTGTAAAATCTATGGGTATATACTGCCGATATATTATATTTTAGGGGTTTTACTATTTGTTTGTTTATTGTAGTATAATTACGGTTAGAAATTTGATACACTTATCGGGACGTAGCAGGTTCCCTGCGGCAAGGCTGACTAAATGTCAGGTTTGACGGAGGGCAGGCGGCGGATTTTCGGTAGGGCTTAAGCCCGTTAGTTCGAGTCGGACGTTACTCCGACGAGAACCCGAATAATCCAAGACAATGGAGAACCGAAGGTTCGATGGAGCCGAATGATAGAAATTACCAAGCTGCGCCCAAAGATTGAAAATTGAATAACAAACGGGACGTAGCAGGTTCCCTGCGGCAAAGCTGACTAAATGTCAGGTTTGACGGAGGGCAGGCGGCGGATTTTCGGTAGGGCTTAAGCCCGTCAGTTCGAGTCGGACGTTACTCCGACGAGAACCCGAATAATCCAAGACAATGGAGAACCGAAGGTTCGATGGAGCCGAATGATGGA
>JAEEXX010000141.1 GCA_016287985.1 Candidatus Gastranaerophilales bacterium | reverse complement strand
AGCTATTGGTAAATTTATTTGCCAACCCCGCCGCCCGAATAGCCGTATAGATAAGGTTCGGCATATGTTCCACAAGTTAGCTTAACAGCTTGCAAAAGTCATATAAAATGAGATTTGAAAGGATTAGCAAATGCAGAAGAAACTGCATTTGCTAATTTTGCTTGTAATTCATCTTTTTGGCTGTCGTTTAATTCAATACTCAATTTTGCTTCAATATATGGCATAATTCTCTCCTTTATTTAAAACGCTTACAACAATTTGTTTCATAATTTCCATTTCTTCAGGTTTGCTTTCGGCTATCAAAAGAGTCAAAGCAAAAGGTTTTTAAATCTGCAAGCATTGGTCTGTGGTCGTTCCTGTGTTCTACTCTGCGAGAAATTTGAGATAAAACAATGATAATAATATCTTTTTCTATTGCCATTCTTTTTAATTCATGAATAATATCAAAGTCTTCATTTGTATTTTTTAAAAGTTGAATATAATCTACTATTACAATATCTATATCCCTATTGTTATTTATTTTTCGTTCAAATTCTTCAATAGTCATATTGTATTCATTTAAAACCTTAAATTTTTTGTCATCATAAAAAAATAAATCAGTTGCAATATATTCCCAGTCTGTATTCTCTTTATTTTTTATGCTCCTATCTAAGATATACTTAATAGGAAGATTTGTTTTGTTGGCAACAAGTCTATTTATAAAGTATTCTTTTGATAAATCTAAATTTAAATACATAACCTTTTTATTGTCTGCAAGTAAGTTATTGAAAATAGAAAGTGCAAATTCTGTTTTCCCCATAGCAGGTCTGCCACCGATAGTTATTAGACTTCCTGTTTTTACTTTTTTAATGTAATTATCTAAATCTCTAAATCCTGTAATAAACTGTTTCTCAAGATTCCAATTATCTTCCATAAAAGATATCATAATTTCGTTTGGCATATTTAATCCTCCTTCATAGAAAAATCATAATATGCCGATACGTCAAATTTTGTCAAAACACATGTATATATAATTTGAAAATTGTATTATACTTATAAAAAAGGAGTCGTTATGAGTGAGGATATGATATTCAGCATAATTGGTGTTATAGTGGTTTCTTTCTTCATTTATCGTTTTTTGATACGAAATCGAAATGAAGAAAAAAATAAACTTTCCGATAGAATGAATCAACTGTTAAAAATGTCTCCTAACGATTTTGCATCAAAAGTTATATCAGTAAAGGTTGCTGAATTTATTTCTCCTGATATCAAAAATATGAGTCTGCCGGAAGACATAAAAAATGAATTTGTCCGTTCGGCTACTAAATATATGTTTGAAATGAGTATTTTGCTTTTATATTATGCTTTTGAAGTCTCAAAAGCACGAAAAAAAACAATAAGCTATGAAAATATATTAAATTTTGCAGTTAAATCTGCTCTATCTAGCATGGGTATGCTCGCATTTGGAATTGAAAAGGATTTCAATGATAAGTATAAAATTATATTAAAAAACCGCTTTGAATTATACAGCAATAAATCAGATTATCAAATTAAAAATATATTTTCTAATATTTGCGTAGAAGAAATAAAAAAAGGCTATTATTATGCTAGTCGTGAAGTTTTAGATAATACGATGAGCGGAATGCCTTTAATGGTAGAACATTTGAATAATCTTTTTGCAGGTAGAGATTTGTATTTGTGTTCTGAATTAATTTTTATGTATATAGATTATAATCGCAACAATTTAGAAAGTTTAGAAGATGATTCTGATACAAAAACGGAACGTATTGAAACTTTAATGTACGATATAGACCGACCTGAACCATCACAATTTTTTGTGGAGACAAGAAAACTTGTCGGGAATTGGCTACAACAAAGAATGGACCAAACAGAGGGAACACGTTGGATAAAAGGATATTTAACATATCCGGCATTTGAACATTTATCATTCTCTTATAAAAATCAAATATTTTGTGTCGTTGTTGAAATCTTGGATGATAAAACAAAAAAATCATATTTGCCTGAAAAAACAAAAGATTTATTAATTAAAGAATGTAATCATAATAACTTAATTCCATGCCTGTATAAAGTACTTGTAGATAATCCTGAAAATCCTGCATATAATACTTTAAGACCATATAGCGATGGATGGAATTTATATAATGCAAAAAATGGTGAACCTGTTATTCCTGAAAGACTTGGAAATAATGATTTAGTAAAAATGTCAGAATGGGAACTTAATGATTTTGCTATTCAAGTTGTAAGAAATTATATTACTGATAATTTAAAGTTAAAAGTTGTGTCTTATCAGAATATTGTCGGAATAGATCCTCAACTTTGGTTTGAAGATGATAATAGAAAAAGACATTATGTAATTGTACGTTATACGATGTATCCTAATAAAAATGCTGACTTACCTAATAATCTTGCAGGCATTCAAAATAAATGCAAAGGTTTTGATGGATTCTTCGCAAGTGTTGCATTTTGTTCTAAAGGCGAAAATCCTTCTATTTTGTATCGAGGTCAGGAAAGTTTTATTTCATTTGAAGGCTTGAAAAAACTTGAACCTATTGCGAATTTATCATCATTACCTTTTGAAGAATTTGCATTGGACATATCTGCAAAAGTAGCAAATACATTGTATAACTTTGATTTAAGCGACTTAACTGAAGATGAACGTTTATACTATTTATTTATATATTCAACTGAGTTACTAATTGGGATTTATTCAAATGTAATTGTAAGAAAAAACACAAGTGTCAATGAAAACGAACTATTCCCGTTATTTATGGCTTATCTTGAAAAAATAACACCACCAAACCATAGAGGCTTAGTCGATTGGACACACGTTGTAATGAGTAGAAGTAAGATTTATCGTCAAATGATGCATTATAATAAAACTGATTACAGCACAACATTTACAAAACTATGTCAGCATGAAATTGAAAATGGTACATTTTATACATATGAATCTGTTGATAATATTCCAACAACATCTTATAAAGATAAACTAAATATGTTCTATACAGAAATTGAAAAAACAAATATAATAAAAGACATAACTAAAATTATTGAGAATAGTTTATAAAAGGATAAGGAATGAAAAAGGGATTATTATATATATTAATGGCTTTATGCCTATCTGTTGCAGTACCTAACAACATATATGCAGAAACTTCTCAACCTATAACGGACGAACAAAACAAACAGATTCAAGCTGCATCAGCATATATTGAAAAACTAATGGAAGCAAGACAATATTCAATGGCATGTGCTTTAGCCTATGAATTAACTCGCAGATTTCCCAATGAACCGATTGGTTATTATTTATTAGGTACAGCTCGGATGGATTCAGGTTATTATGAAGCTGCTATAAAAGCTTATGATGACTGCGTTAAAGTTGATAGTAAATATTATAACGGATATATCTATCGTGGGTTGGCAAAATATCAATTGGCACGATATAAAGAAGCTGTAAAAGATTATAATATTGCAATAAAAATGGATATTCCACAAAGTGATAAAATTATCGCTTATGCAAATACAGGTATTGCAAAATATTGTGATTGTGATTTTAAAGGTGCAATCGCAGAATATAATAAAGCAATAGAACTTAATCCCCAATCAAAAACCATAGATTCTATTTATTACAATAGAGGAAAATGTTATTACGAATTAGGTGATGAACTAAATGCAACTGACGATTACAAAAAAGCAACCGAATTAAACCCTAATGCAAAATATCAAACATATGTAAAAAATAAAGAAAAAGAAGTACGTCAAGAAAGAGTCCGAAGCTCAAAACTTACACTTGACCAAATGAGAGAGGTTAACAAATTCGGGGATGAGATTGAATCCGAAATTGTAAAAAGAAAATATAAAAAAGCTGCATCAATTGCTGAAAAATTTATAGAAAAATATCCAAATGAACCTGATGCAATTTTTGCAGTTGCAAAAACAAGTTATTATCTCGGTGATTCAAAAAAAGCTATTGAATATTATACGAAATGTTACGAAACTGACAAATCATACTATCCGGCAATTATCAATCGTGGTGTTGTAAAATATCAAAATAAAGATTATAAAGGAGCAATTAAAGATTATACTCTTGCAATTAAGATTACAAAATATGAAAACAGCACACTTGCACAAGCATATGGGAATCGTGGTGTAGCAAAATATTTTGCAGGACAATTAAAAAGTGCTTTGAAAGATTTTAATAAAGTATTTGAAATAGATCCGAATCTTCCTAATATCGACCAAATATACTTTAATAGAGGTCTTTGCAGGTATGATTTAGGTGACAAAGCCGGTGCTGATGAAGATTATAATAAAGCTCGTAAACTAAATCCTAAAAGAAAATATATTTATTATGATAAAAGAGGTTAACCGATGAAAAAATTTATACTTGCAATTTTGTTATTATT
>JAEEXX010000140.1 GCA_016287985.1 Candidatus Gastranaerophilales bacterium | reverse complement strand
CATAAATCATACTTACACTGGATTGTGCAATAAAAAGAATCTGAAAAATCAAAATAATTGTAAATATAATCTTATTAGTTTTAAATAAATGAGAAATAAATAAGAAAAAAAAACACATATAACCGTAAAATGATGGCTCAGACGCCAAAGAACATACACCTCTGTTTATTGATGTTCGCATATTAGATACAATAAAAGCTCCAAAAAAACGGTAGAAAAAAAACTGAATAATTCCAACAATTAACCATATAATTATAAATTTTTGTATCCATGTCTCGTTTATTCCATTATGAATTACACAAGAACAACATACCGCTAATGAGATAATGCTTAAACTAAGGTAATTTAGTGCGGAACGAGCAATTGTGAAAGTATTATCTGATGCTACCCAACTAATGAAAAAAAACACCAATACAATAATTATTAATATATAATTATTGTATTGAACTTTATAATTTAATATATTAGGGTATTGTTTGCTAATCATGTATATATATAACGAAGAAAAAATTAAAGCGTATGGTTGCATATCAGTCCCGATATTAATTGGTGCTAAAAAGGGGAAAAAACAGAAAAAATAGACTAAAAACTCCAATATGCTTATTATAGTTATTTTGGAAAGCATTTTAATGTGTTTATTTATTGTTTAACCAATATGCTTTGAAATCGTGATGAGTAATTCTTTTTTCTTCGGGCGGTAATTGCATATAATCACCATAAACTGCTGTCAAATAAGCATCGTAACCATTGGGGATTGGGGCTGAAATTGTTTCAAATTTTGTTCTCAAGACGTTATCCCAATTTGATTTAGCATTTACTTCCCTTAAACCATATCCCCATACTACGATACCGCATAAATTTGATTTTGTATTGCTGTATTGTTTTGCATTATTCTCTATTTTGTGTATTAGTGCATGTAAGGGCAATAATCGAAGAGCAATATGAGAAACAAATAAAACACAATTTTTCCAAAACGACCGTCCCTTTCTAATACTCACCTGCTTTAAATCAAGTAGTTGACGATAAATTTTATATCGGTTGAACATCTTTTTTTGTAATTTTTCGTCCTCAGGAATAGTGTCAATTGGAAACAAATCTATATTAATACCCATTTCTATTGTATTTTCTACATTTTCTCTTAAAATTGTTCTACTATCCTCTATCTTCACAAAAGGGAATGGCATATCATTTTCGTTTTTAAAATACCGAAGTCGAAAATATGAATTGTCTTTTTGTTTATACAATTGAATAAATTTTTCATAATCATCCCTCAACATCATAATATCAATATCGTCATCCCAAGGGATATATCCTTGATGTCGTATTGCGCCTAACATAGATCCTCCGCATAAAAAATATTTAATATTGTGAGTATTACAAAAGATATTAATGTGATTTAGAATTTCCAATTGAATAGTTCTCACCTCGCAAATATCAATTTCCTTCATATTTTATTCAGTATATTTAGCGTTTTATTTATTGCGTTTTCAAAATCATATTTTGGAAACCAACCTATTGATTTCAATTTGCTATTATTAAGGACTGCATACATTGCTATTGAGTAGCCATTTTCCTCTATTTTTGTTGGTAAGTCAAATATCACTCGTTTTTGTGCAATTTTTGCACAAGCTTTTGCAAAATCTTTTAATTTGATATCAAAACTAGATATGTTGTATGCTTCTCCGATGTTCCCGTTCAGCAATACATAAAGCATTGCACTTACGGCATCTGCTGTATAAGTATACGAAAACAATTGTTCTCCTTTACTTTTTAGAACAATATCTTCGTTAGTTAATGCTTTTTTAATAAATTGTGCTGATGCTTTTGAATCAGATTCTAACATGGTAGGACCAAAAATACGACTCAATCTGACGATTTTTACATTGATATTTCTTTCAGAAATATATGATTGGCAAAGAGATTCACATATTCTTTTGGATTCAGGATAACAAGAACGTGCTGATGATAAATTTAATTTGCCAGTGTAATTTTCATCAAAAATATCATTATCATAAGCGTTGCCATAAACTTCGACTGATGACGTACATAAAACTGTTGCACCACATTCATAGGCTTTTTCTAAGGCGTATTTTATACCGAAGTAATTGATTTCAATTGTTTCGATAGGAAATTGCGAATATGCCAAAGGATGAGTATTACTTGCGGCAGGAATTATGAAATCTACTTTCAAATTTTTCGGTAATGGATCTCTAACATCTTGCTCAATAAAATTAAACAACTGATTATCAAAGTATTCCCCAATACGTTCAAAAGCTTTATCTCTACTTCTGCCAACTGCATACAGTTTGATATTTGCATTTTTTTTATTGAATTTCATTAACGCATCAATCAAACACGTTCCTATCATTCCTGTAGCGCCTGTAATTAAAATACTTTTGCCAATCAATTTATCTAATCCTTTAGTTTGGAGAATTACATTCAAATCTTCTTGATACAAAGGATGTTGTTTATCTAATTTTATTTCAGCCATTTGTCGTTTTTAGTTTTCAAATAACCTTTAAACATTTCCAAATCATCTTTGGTGGTTAGTTTTATATTCTTGTCCGAACCTGCTGCAAAATATAATTTTTCACCAAGTTCAACCATCATTGTATTGGTGTATGACGAACCATATATACCAATTTCTTCTTCAAACGCTTTGTGATACGCCCAATCCAATTTATTGAAGAGATAGGCCTGTGGTGTTTGAACTCTGCGAAGTTGTTCCCTAGGAATATACTTTGAAGTCGTTGCATTGTTATCAGAATCAATGACAAAAATTTGTTCATTGTACGGTAAAGAAGTAACTCCGTTTCCGTTTTTATGACAACAAACAATAACATCAGACAAAACTGCCTCATCAATCAGTGGACGGATTCCATCATGAATGATTATAGTGTCATTATCATCACATTTGTCCTCTAAACTAAAAACACCATTTCTAATTGATTCTTGACCAGTATTTCCTCCTGGCACTATCCATTTCAACTTCGTGATATTAAATTGTTTTGCGTATGCTTGAAGTACAGATTCCCATCCCTTTATGCATACAACTTCGATTACATCAATCATCGGATGGTTTTGAAAACCTTCCAAAGTGTATATTATAATCGGTTTGTCATAAATGCTTATAAACTGTTTTGGGATGTCTTGACCCATACGGTTTCCTGCCCCACCGGCAATTATAAGAGCTATATTCATTTTTCTTTACTTAGTTCCATCAATCCACCTATTTGTCCAGAAAATAAAAGCAGTTTCCCGTTATAAAAATCGCAATCTTCAGGTTCGTTTTGGGACATTTGAGAAATATCGATTTGTTGAGTAATTACTTTATTTTCCAAATCTACGATAATAATATGATTCCATTTACCTCCTAATCCAACAGGCAAATACATATACTGTCCTTCAATGACACCACCTTGTAATACATTGGAAAACACAATATCAAAAGAATCAATGATGTCTGAATCAGTCAAATTAACAATATCTCCATCAGACAATTTTGGTATTTGATATTTTATGATGCGATGCACTCGTTCGTAGGTTTCCTTGTTGATTGTTTCAATAATACCAACAGAATATAAGTATTTTGTTGTAGTATCAACTATCCAATCATGGACAATGCCATTTTTACCTGAGGAATTTGGAACTATAGTTTGTATGAGTTTTGAATGTCCATTATATATGGATTCCACAAAACATCGATGAGGTTTAGTACATTCTGAAACATACAAAACAGGAGCATTGCAATCTTCTATCTTTTCTATTCCAAATGATGCGCAATTTGCATGGTTTGATTTATTAGTACTTGCTAACATAAATACATCAACAATTAAGTCTTTTTTCAAATCATACACACGACATATTCCTGTATTATTAAATAAATAAGCATTATCACCATATACAGCCATACCTTGTGCTGATTGACCTTTGAATGCTCCATCAACCTTATGAACATAGGTACAAGAGAAAGAAAGAGTGTCATTTTTTTGTATAAATGGAGTTTCTATATTAATATTGTCAATTTTATCAGTACATGCCAAAAACGCAATAAACAATACAATAGTAATAACTTTTACATAAATAATTTAAAGAAACTTCATATCTTAGGAAATTATTAATTAACTATATTAAATAACAATACCATCTGTTTTCAGTCCTAATTCTATCCCTTCATCATAATAAAATTGTGAACGGGATGAGTAATAAATTGTTTTGAGTACAATACGAGCAATTCGAGACTTTATTGTATAATGACCGTTAGTCATCTTTTTTTCAAGCAGATAATAAGGTTGCCTATTGATTCGATAATTGTTATGAATAAAATATATAGGCATCAAATACTCTGCAATGTATCCAAAAATACGCCTACCTCTTGAATACGGAGAAAGCTTTATGTATTTTTCACATTCAAATAAAAT
>JAEEXX010000139.1 GCA_016287985.1 Candidatus Gastranaerophilales bacterium | reverse complement strand
GGGGCTTCAACAGTAACGCCGAGTTCTTCAAGGGCAGCACGTGCTTTCGGAGCCAGCGCAGTGTCGGAGAAATTTTCCAGAATAGTTTTGTAACAATCTATTGCTTCTGGTTTCATTTCTCTAAGCTTGTAAACATTTCCGGCCTTATAGTATAAAGGTGCAAGTTCACTTGCTGTAGCTACTAACATTGAGTTATCAAGCTTAATTTTAATACTTATAAGGGTTTCATTGTCTTTTGGTGATAACAAGGACCTGCCGTAGATTTTTTTTGTAATATTATCAATGTCGTCAGACATCTGTTGAACTTCTTCTTTAGAGATTTTTCCTGCTTTTTTTGCAGCCGAAACATCGAGCGAAATTGCTGAAAGTACTAAAAAAGAAGTTAATAACCAAACTAATATTTTTTTCATTTTTCACCCCGATACAAATTAATTATACCCTAATACCATTATATTAAAAAGTTGATTTTTATTATCAATTAAATGTATGATTAAATCTATGGAAAAATATATATACCAGATGTTTATATTAGGATTGGACAATGTTGATGATGCTTTATCAAAAGGTCTTGGCGGAGTAATATTTTTCTCAAAAGATATAAAATCTGAAAAGCAATTAAAAAATGATATAGAAAAAATTAAGCAAAAATCACTTATTTCTCCATTTATTTCTATTGATCAAGAAGGGGGAAGGGTTGAAAGAACAGAGGCCATTCGTCCCAAAAGGCTTTCCGCAAGAGAAGCATATGAAAAAAGAATTTTAAAGCAACAATCTGAAGAAATAGCCTCTGAATTAAATGAGTGGGGCTTTAATTTAAATTTTGCCCCTTGTGTTGATGTAAATACGAATCCCAACAATCCAATAATTGGTGAAAGAGCATTTTCAAATACCACTGAAGATGTAATTCGGGGAGAAGAAATTTATGTAAGTGCCATGCGAAAATACGGAATTATTCCTTGTGTAAAACATTTTCCGGGGCATGGCGATGCTGATAAAGATAGTCACTTAACTTTGCCGGTAATTAATTTATCGTTTGACGAACTGGAAAGAAACCATATTAAACCTTTTGAATATGCCGTAAAAAATAATATCGAAATGATAATGGCTGCGCATTTATATTGTATATGCTTTGATACAGAAGAAATCCCCGCATCTTTAAGTAAAAATGTTATCGGATATTTGAGGAATAAGCTCGGCTATAACGGTGTAGTAATTTCTGATGATATGGTAATGAAGGGAGTACAAAAATACGGAAGTTTGGAAGCTTGTATAATGGGAATAAATGCGGGTTTAGATATGTTTATTTTTAGAGATTCAGATACCAAAACACTTAACATGATTGATGAACTTTGCAGAGTTGTTGAAAAAAATTCTAATTTAAAAGAAAAAGTTATGAATTCTTATAAAAGAATATCTCATCTGAAATCTTTGTATGGTATTATAGTTTAGTAGGGAGATTTTTGTGAAAAAGATATTAGTAACAGGCGGAGCTGGATTTATTGGTTCACATTTGTGTAAAAAGTTGTTGTCGGACTGCAATCACGTTATTTGTTTAGATAATTTTTTTACAGGAACTCGTGATAATCTGAAAGAGCTTTTAAAAAATCCTAATTTTGAAATTATAGAGCACGATATTGAAAATCCTATCGATATACAACTTGATGAAATATATAATCTGGCATGTCCTGCGAGTCCTCCGCACTACCAGTTCAATCCTGTAAAAACAGTCAGAACATCTGTCGTTGGTGTCGCTAATATGCTTGAGCTTGCGCATAAATACAATGCAAAAATTCTTCAGGCTTCTACAAGTGAGGTTTATGGAGATCCTCTTGAGCATCCGCAAAAAGAGACTTATTGGGGAAATGTTAATCCTATCGGTATGCGCAGTTGTTATGATGAGGGAAAACGTTGCGCCGAAACGCTTATGATGGACTATCACAGACAATTTGGGACAGATACTAAAATTGTTCGTATATTTAATACATATGGACCGAATATGCATCCGAATGACGGCAGGGTTGTTTCAAATTTTATAGTACAGGCTTTAAAGAACGAGGATATTACAATATACGGGGAAGGAAACCAAACCAGATCTTTTTGTTATGTATCTGATTTAGTGGATGCACTTATCAAGATGATGAATAGTACAGATTTTATAGGTCCGGTTAATTTGGGAAATCCGTCAGAGCGGACAATTTTAAACCTTGCAGAATTGATAATAAAGAAAACCGGTTCAAAATCAAAAATTATACACAAGCCTTTACCAAGCGATGATCCTATAAAACGTAAACCTGATATCACCCTCGCTAAATCAAAATTGAATTGGGAACCTATTGTCGGAATTGATCAAGGTCTGGATTCAACGATTGCATATTTTAAAACTAAGCTCAATATATTGTAACAATCAGGCAAAAATTTGTTTTAAAAATACTTATTATATATAAGTATTGATTGAGGAATTTTATGGGATTGTTAACGGTCATATTATCAAAATTAAAAAAAGTTTTTAGATACATTTTAAATAGAGACGGACATATAATGGCACCTCCGTTAACTTGGAAAACAAGCCGTACAGGTTCAAATTTTAATTATTTAAAAAACAGCATAAAAGATTTAATAAAACCAAATCCTGCCGGGAAGAAATTCTCCGAAATCATGGTAAATAACCCCACTAGAGAACAGGTCCAATTAGCTTGTGATATTTTTGAAAAAGAAACAGGCGTTAAAATGCTTATGACACATCCGGGTGGTGCATTTAGCTTCAATACTAACGCAAATATATTGATTCGAAATATTAAAAACGGTGATTTCCCAAAAGATGTCAGATACGTTGTAATTGGCCATGGTGACGGTACGGTATTAAATGATACCTGGCATGTCTTGTATGAGCCTAATACACCTGTTTTCGACTTTATAGAAAAAAATATACCTAAGGGAGAACTTGCAATAGTTAATTGTTGCGAGTGTACTCCAAAGGAAATAAGTTACTTGATTCCGAAGAATAAACCCGCTATCGGAAGGGTTGCAGGAGAATTTACAAGCAGTTATCGGCATCCTGCAAAAGTTGTTCGCAGCGGCGAAAGAGAAATTATTGGCGGGTATGCCAATGGAATAATGACTTTGTATAAATAAATGCTTATTTATACTTTAAATTTCGTAACAATCAGGCAATTTTTTGCTGTTTTTTGTTTTATATATAGTATGGTTATGAAAGTAGAAAAAATAAACAGTGTTCAGTTTAGAAGTGCGAATCCCTTATCCAAGCCGATTTATAGTGATAATGCTGAAATTAAAATTACCGAGTTAGAGAACGTATCTCCTGATTTTAGAGTGCGAATTCCTCAAAAATATTCAAAAATTTCAGTAAATGTTCTTGATAACGGACTGGAAATTCATTCTTATAAATTAGCAAATGGGCATAGAGTAAGTATTATACCGATGGAGGATTCACCTGCAACTGTTAAAAACTATGTAAACGTTGGCTCTATGAATGAAACTGATGATATAAAAGGAATCAGCCATTTTCTTGAACACATGGCATTCAACGGTACAAAAGGATTGGAAGGGTATGTAAAACTTGAAAGGGGTGATTCTTTTAAGAAGATTGATGAACTTGGCGGCTGGACAAATGCAAGTACCAATTATGCTATGACAGATTATGTAAATTCAACTCCGCTTTTGGATGATAGCGATTTGGAAAAACAGATTCAAGTAATAGCGGCTATGACTGAAGATTTAGAACTTTCTTCTGATATGATTGAAAAGGAAAAATTTCCTGTATGTTCAGAAATTGATATGATTCTGGATAGTCCCGAAACAATTGCCCTTGATCAAACTGTCAGAAGCTTATTTAATATAAAGAGTTCTGCTGATGAACTTGTAGGCGGAAGTGTAAATCATATTCAAAATCTGGACAGACAGAAAGTATTGGAATATTACAACAAATACTATACACCGGATAATATGCATTTGGTAATTACAGGAGATGTTGATCCTGATGAGGTCATGAAAATTGTTTCAAAAAATTTCCATTCAAAGAAAGTTTCTCCGGGTAAAAAATATGATGAAAAATTGGTTCCGATAATCGAAAATGTAAGAAAAGATTTTATAACAGATAAAGCTTCTTCGGCTACAATAGTTGCCGGTTTCGCAGGGCATAGGGCAAATGATGTTAAAGCTGAAATTATATCCGAAATTGTGTCCTCTTATATAAATTATAGTTCGTGTAACATAAAATCCGAACTAAAAAAACTAAATGCATTCGGTGGAATCGGTTGTGAGAAAATCAGTACTAATCCGAACAATCCCGTTTTTAACTACTATGAGTTAGAATGTTCAGAAGAAAACGTTGAAAAAGTTCTGAAACTTTTGTTTAATAAACTTTCAAACTTAAAAATGACCGATGTGAAAGTTTTGGATAACATAAAACAGAGCTTAAAAATGGATTATAATGATTCTCTTGAATATTCAAGCTT
>JAEEXX010000018.1 GCA_016287985.1 Candidatus Gastranaerophilales bacterium | reverse complement strand
TTTGTTCCGATTATTTTTGTAAGATGGTTTTTAAAGAAATCATTTCTTACAATCGCATTACCGGTAATATCTGCATCAATAGTTTTCAAGTAGTCTTTTACGGTACCTTCAAAGTCGATTTTATTTTTGATATCGCTGTCATAAAAACCTTCAAATCCGGTTAGTTTTACTTCACAAGGATTTAAATCAATCCGGCCTTTTGTAATGGTTATCGGGATGTTATCCACATCATTGACATTGAATTTTATTTCGTTAATTTTTAAACTTCCGTTGAGTTTATCTTTTTTTAGGTTTAGTTTAAAATCAACATTACCCGAGACATCTGAAAAGTGTGATAATACGTCTTTTTGTATACTGTTTTCTATGACTTGTGTATTCAAAAAGTCAATAATATCATTAAGATTGAAATTATTTGAATATAAATCAATATCAAAGTTGTGTTTTTTATCTGCCGTTAAATTTATGTAAATGTTTGAGTTATTGATACCCAAAGGACACTCTTTAATATAGAAATGTTTGTTTTCAAAAAATACTCTTTTGTTGTCTTTCAACTCAAGATGTACACGTTTCCCATGTTTGTATATGTCAGAATCGAACTGAAAATAAACATATTTCTTAACTTTATCCGCATTATTAACACCTATATTATGCCCCTTAAAATGTATTTTTGTATCGGAATTTAGCGAATACAACATTTCACAATCCTTAACGCCTAAGTGTGCATTACTAATATCGAAATCCCAACCATTTTTATTATTACTTTTTTTCTTTGACTTTGGCGCCAATTTTAAAAGATTGTCCACATCAGCATATACACCGATCGCAACAAGTTTATTAACTGTTATAGTTTTAGAAAAGATCTTGCTGAATGAAAAATTCGTTTTGAAATTATTTACTTCCAAAAGTTTAATATTTTGTTTGCTTGCACAGATCCTATTGACCTTAAATTCAATGTTTGGAGTAATACTTGTCCTCAAAACCGGATTTTCAACCGATAAATCAATATTAAAATTGTTTTTTAAATTTTGCTGAAGCAGTTCAATTATTTTAGGGTTCGAAACTAATGAAGGTAGTACTTTAATATACAGTGCGGTTAAAACTCCCCACAAAATTATAAAAGAGCTCATCAATAATATGAATATTTTTTTTATAGCAGTTTTATCCTTCACCAAATTACCTCTTGTTATTTTTTAAACTGTTGCGTTTGTCTGATAATGGTCCGGTAAAAGGGTTTCGTAAATAAGAAAAATAATTTCTTGTAAAAGTTACCGGGTACTTAGGAATCCAGCTAAATTTCTTTAGTATTCCAACCGTATCTACACCGTGAGAAAGAATTAATTCATCAATAGTTTCTTCATGTGCCGGAGAAAAAGAGGACACAACTTTTACAAGGTAATCGGAGAGGGTAAGCACCGAATACCCTGAAATATTGCCGGTTTCCGCTAAAACATTCTTGAAATTGAATTCCTCCATATCATCCGAACTATCATCAACAATCTCATGTATTTCCAGTTTGTCCGGAGAAATGTCGCTTATTTCATACCATTTTCCGTTATATTTAACACGCATTTTATCCTTTGCAGGCATATAAATGTCATCACATATATTGGGTATCAATACATTACCATTAAAATCCATCACTCCGTATCTGAAATTTTTGCAGGTTAAAAACATTTTGCCGTACAAAAGTTCAATTGTACTATAGTCAGGCTCAAGTAATTGTTCTCCGAATTCATTATAGATTCCGAAATCATTACGATTGCCAAGTTTTACATATCTGCCGAATATACGGTCTGCATATCGGTATTTTGGCTTAATTAAATAATTTCCCGAAGAGTCCATTAAACCGTATTTGTCATTTTTTTGAACAATCCAGCCTTGTTTACCCGTCATAATCATTTTTTGATATACCGGTGGAGCAACAATATTACCATCTTTATCTTTTAATCCGAATTTATCCTTTTCCGAAAAAACTACAACATCTCTTTCCTGCTGAGCAGCCGTATATGTTATCGGCATTTCCGGATTTGTACTTGCATTTACGGTTTCTTCGCAAAAACTTGTCGTTTGTATTATGAAAAATAGAAGTATTATTATAAGAAATTTATTCACATTTAGCATCTTATATCCTTATCTCTTAATAGAGAACGTAATATCTCCCAATTTTTAGTATAAGATTTTTTGTACACGGACCCGCTAATATTAATATTAGTAATAATTATAGCATATTTTTTGATAATATGCAGTACGTAGCGAAACAATGACGAAAATAAACCTATTCACAAATTCACGTTTTAATAAGTGCGGAATTGACTTTTGCCTATGTTTATCTTACACTGTTCAGGATAATTACAAGTATAAAAGGGAGATATTATGGTTAGTGTAAACAGAGTCGCATTGTGTATAATGGACGGATGGGGAATTTCAAAGGGTAAATGTGAATATGATGCTACAAAACTTTCTAAGGCAGTTAATGTTTCAAGACTTATTGCTGAAGGTGTTTCCACCAGGATTCATGCCGATGGTGAATATGTAGGTCTTCCGGCAGGGCAAATGGGCAACAGCGAAGTTGGGCACCTGAATTTAGGCGCAGGAAGAATCGTTTATCAGGATTTATCTAAAATTAACAACGCAATAAAAGACGGTTCGTTCTTTAAGAATGAAAAATTCTTAGAGGCCATGAATCACTCAAAGAAAAACAACTCGGCACTCCATATATACGGACTTGTTTCTACGGGCGGTGTTCATTCATCTTTAGACCACTTGCTTGCTCTTATACAAATGTCTAAAAAAGAAGGTTTGGATAAAGTTTATGTTCACGCATTTTTGGACGGACGTGACACACCGCCATCAAGTGCTTGTGAATATTTACAGAAAGTTGAGGATGAACTTGCCAAAAATAGTTTACCTAAAATAGCCTCGGCTGTCGGAAGGTATTATATTATGGACAGAGATAACCGCTGGGAAAGAGTTGAAAAAGGTTATAACTGTTTGCTTTTAGGCGAGGGTGAAAAAGCTAATTCCGTCGTTGAAGGAGTTAAAAAGTCATACGAAAACGGTGTTACTGATGAATTTGTGCTCCCAATCGTTGCAGGCGGGGAAGAATCGAGGATTCATGACAACGATTCGATTATTTTCTTTAACTACAGACCGGACAGGGCGAGAGAGATAACTAAAGCAATTAATTTCAAAGATTTTGATGGATTTAACAGAAAGAAAGTTTTAAATAATATTTACTATTGCACTATGACAAGCTATGATGCATCGTTTGATTTTCCTGTCGCATTTCCGAAATTCAAACCTGTGAACATTTTAGGTGATATACTTGAACAAAACGGAATTAATCAGTTCCGAACTGCCGAAACTGAAAAATATGCACACGTTACCTTCTTCTTTAACGGCGGAATTGATGAGCCTCAGCTTCACGAAACACGTAAACTTGTCCCATCGCCAAAAGTTCCGACCTACGATATGCAACCGGAGATGAGTGCCCCTCAAGTTTGTGATAATGTTTTGCAAGCATTAAAAAACAAAGAATACGGATTTATTCTTGTAAACTTTGCAAACCCAGACATGGTAGGACATACGGGGAACCTGGAGGCTGCTACAAAGGCTTGTAAAGTGGTAGACGAATGTGTAGGAAAAATTGCAGAGGCTTGCAAAGAAAATAATGTAACAATGGTGCTTACAGCTGACCACGGGAATGCTGAGGTAATGTTTGATGAAACAACAGGGAAACCGCATACAGCACACACAACAAACGAAGTCCCGTTTACAATAATTAATCCGCCTTACGAAATCGGTTTGAAAGAAGGTGGAGCATTGTGTGATGTTGCACCGACTATTCTTCAATTGATGGGGCTCAAACAACCAGAAGAAATGACCGGGACAAGTATGATTAAAACGCTTGCGATTGTATAAAGAAAGGAAAGATGGAATAAGATAGGGTGATTTTGAAAATATTATAGATAACTTATTTACTTATTAACTTTGCTCTTATTAACTTATTCATTTAAAATATGACAAAAGCTTTAGAAATAGATTTATCATTAAAGAAAAATAATGTTGATGAGTTTTTTAATAATTTAAGCGAAAACCCTGACGGATTTAAAAATAAGGATTTTCGCTACACGCTGAGCCTTATCTATCAACTTGTCGAAGATGAATTTGAGGGAATATTTTTAAGCCCGAATTCTCCTGTTAGAAATACAGATTTTTTCTTGATAAATGAGCACGGAAAATTGTCATTTTTTGTAACTCCGACTAATAATTTTCAGTTCTATCTTAAGTCAAAAGGTTCAATGTTCAGGTTTACCCCAAAAGAAGTAGAGGGAAAAATCGGATATGCAATGCCTTTAGATTTGGTTTTGGACTATTTTGGCGGGTTTGGGGAAATAGTTGATTTTTCTTCTCTTACACAAACCTTTGCATACTTCAATAAACTAACTCATTTTGTAATGAAGCTTATTGAAAAACTTTATTTCATTCCGTCGATAAAACGCAGAGATGGCGGAGGAGTCAGTTCTTTCAGAATAGTTTATGAGCCTATTGTTTCAAATAAAGAATCTGCAAAAATCATCAATGAACTGGAAAAAAATGTTCCGGAAAATCTTTTTATTAAAGGCGAAAAACCGAAAGACTTTGTTGAGAATTTTGTAAGAGAATACTTGAACTATTTAGTTTATAAGTTTTTGGGAATAAAAGCATATCGGTTTAAAGATATAAAATCCGGACACTATATGATAAAAGATCTTGAGCAAAGATGCTTAATGAAAGGCAAGGATGTCGCCGAAAACTTTGCACAGTGGTTTGACGAACTTTATTTGGGCAAATACGATTTAATTCCGTATTTTAAAGTAAACAAGATTAGCGATGACAAATTTGAGCTAAAAATTCATATTAAAAACCGAAAAACCAATGAAACAATATTGATTGATGATTTGTATCACAAAGAAAAAATTTGGGATTTGGATACGGATGATATAGGTAAGATAGTTGAAAAACAATTGAATTACGCACTTCGTTATATGCCGGAACTTGAAAACCTCTTTGAGGACGAAGAAAAACTTTCTATTGTTTTGAGTTTGAACGAAGTATACAAACTCATCGCTCAGACTGCATATTACCTTCAAAAGGCACAGATTGAAGTTATTTTGCCGGAAGAACTCACAAATATTATTATACCAAGAGCTTCAATTAATGCGAAGGTGAAAGCAAATCGTTCTAGTGATTTGATGGATATATTTAATACAGTATCATCAAGCGCAATCTCACTCGATGATATTTTGGATTTTTCATACGAAGTAGCCTTGGGAGACGAAAAGATTTCACTTGAAGAATTCAATAAGCTCTTGGAAGAAAGTAATGATGGGCTTATTCAATATAACGGAAAGTATATTCTTGTTGATAAAACCGAAGGCAAAAAGCTTTATGAACAAATAGCAAGTGCAAACCACAAGAAAATGACAAGGCTGGAATTAATTCACGCTTCTATGTCAGGTCAATTACAGAATTATGACTTTAACTATGACGATGCATATGCAAATGTGATAAAAGATTTTTCAAAACCTGTAAACGTAACGATTCCGGAACAATTAACAGGAGAATTAAGACCGTACCAAAAAACAGGACTGAAATGTCTGTGGACAAACGTAACCAAAGGTTTTGGATGCTGCATGGCAGATGATATGGGGCTTGGAAAAACGATTCAGGTAATAAGTTTGATTCTAAAGCTAAAAGAAGAAAATAAGCTTAAAAGTCCGGTGCTTGTAATTTGCCCGACAACTCTTATCGGGAACTGGATGAAAGAGCTTCAAATGTTTGCGCCATCTTTAAAAGTGTCTGTTTATCACGGTTTGGAAAGAAAGCTGGATACGAATAACGATATTATTCTCACAACATACGCTATTATGAGAATCGACGTTGAAGAAATGAAAAAACAAAGCTGGGGAATGATTATAGTTGACGAAGCACAAAACATAAAGAATCCTGATACAGCTCAAACTGTTGCGATAAAAGTATTAAAATCCGATATTAAAATTGCTATGACAGGTACTCCTGTCGAAAACAGATTAACTGAACTTTGGAGTATCTTTGATTTTATAAATAAGGGCTACCTTGGTTCACTAAAAGAGTTTCAAAAAAGTTATGCGATTCCGATAGAAAAATTTAAGGAAAAACAAAGAGCTTCCAAACTAAAGCTTTCGGTCTCACCTTTCGTTTTGAGAAGATTGAAAACAGATAAAAATGTAATTTCGGATTTACCTGAGAAAATGATGCTGAATGATTACTGCTACCTTGCCAAACCGCAAGCCATTCTGTATGAAAAAACACTTAATGAGATGATGACCAAGATTAGCGGATTTACAGGAGTAAGCAGAAGAGGGAATATATTTAAATTGATTACTGCATTAAAACAAATCTGTAACCACCCGTACCAATTTTTGAAAAGCGGGGATATGTCAAAGGAATTATCAGGCAAAGCTGAAAAGTGCGTAGATTTGGTTAACAGTATTCTGGATAACGATGAAAAGACGCTTATATTCACGCAATACAAAGAAATGGGCGATTTATTGGTTAAAATTATTGAAGAAGAATGTAATACAAATCCGTCATTCTTTCACGGTTCTTTGACGGTTCCTCAAAGGGAAACACTTATTGAAGATTTCCAGAATAATCCTGAGAGAAAAGTTATGATACTGTCACTCAAAGCCGGCGGAACTGGGCTAAACTTAACAAGTGCAACAAACGTAATCCATTATGATCTTTGGTGGAATCCTGCCGTTGAAGAACAGGCAACAGACCGAACTTATCGTATAGGACAGGATAAAAACGTTATGGTGCATAGAATGATTACCCTTGGCACTTTTGAAGAAAAGATTGACGAAATGCTAAAGTCTAAAAAAGAGCTTGCTGATTTAGCTGTTTATGAAGGAGAAAGGATTATAACGGAACTTTCTGATGATGAAATCTACGAAATATTTTCACTTACAGCCGGGTAGGTTTGTTTTTGTCATTGCGAACGAAGCTAAGTAAGCTGAGTGTTTAGCTGTAAATCTGTGAACAGTTACAGTATGGTGAGTGAAAAGTTAGGCTCTCATCCTACTGACAGCAATAAAAAAGCAAAAAATATTTTTTATAGTTTTATAATATAATATGACGTCTGTACAAAATTCCCAAAATTTTATTTCTTTTAAATCAAATCCTTTAATAAATGCAACTGCATATATTGAGGACAGAGTCTTACTTAATAAAGCTTTGCTGGATGGCGCAAGAGATACTTCTATAATATTGCACGCAAATAATAAAAATGAGAGAGAAGAACGTTTTCGTCGTTCTTGCATTGCTTGGAGTACTGCATTTTTAACACCGCTTGTAACTTTGCCAATAACGAATCGAGTTGCGATGAAGCATATTGGTAAACTTACAAAAAGCTATTTCTCTAATGAAAATAATTTAATAAAACTCTCTAACAAGTATTTGACTTCTGCTAAAGAAGTACAAAAAGGTATAGAGGAACTTTCAAAGGAATATGATTTCTCTGAACTACTTAAAAGAAACAATTATGATTACGAAAAAATACGTAAAAAATTAATTAACTCAAAAATGTCGGTATTAGCATTTGATTTTTTATTTACATCTGCATTGTTAGGTTGTGCAGGGTTTGTAAACAGATGGAGAACACGTAAAAAAACCGGACGAGATGGTTTTTCTGCCGAATTTAATATGGCAGATAAGGCTTTAGTTGAAAAAAGAACAGAAAAATTTAAGAAAACCGAAAAATTGAGAGACTTTGCATTTATATCGTCAGTAATATTGCTTGCGGCTTCTCCATTGTTGCTACGGAAAGGTTTATTGAATAATAGCGGTAAATTATCAGATTTTGCACGAAAACATGGTTCAAAATTTGACTATAATGACGGTGTTTTTATGAAAAGATTGCCATTTTTGTTAATGACAATAGTTGCAGATATCGGACTTATTTTATCATCAAGAAATCAAACAGAAGTAAAAGACAATGTAGTCAGATTATCGGCTACGCAATTAGCTTTCTTTGGCGGGGATATAGTTATAGGAAGTGCTTTGGCTGCAATGTCTGACAAATTATTTAAAACGGAATTACTGGATAAAAATTGTAAGAAAACTTGGATAAATAAAGTAATTCCGCCAATAAAACCAATAAGAGATTTACAAGGCAAAAATAAAGCAGTAGCGTCCGGATTATTCTGGACTAATATGTTAACATTATTTGGTATTTTGGGAGTTGCTATTCCCAAAATGATGAATAAAATGATTAAAAATGATGTTGGTAAATCGGTTAAAACTCAAAATGAATAAAATGCAATTGCAATATTCGTACTGGTGGACTATCAAAATGCCCAAAAGAGTCTTTGGGGGAAATATATCTTATTTTTGGTAAAAATTCTCTTTTTCTGATTCTCTCTTTTTTTGAAACCCCGCAATATACTGGAAAATTTGGCATTAAAAAAAGGACTTTATTAAAAAGTCCTTTTAAAATCTGGGCCGCAGTGGACTCCTCTTGAGTCGCTCACATTAAACGCTATTGCTACAATGCTGCGCCTCGCATTAAACGGCACCGCTCACACTTGCAACGAAAATTCTGCAATTTCCGTTGACACGTGTTTCGCCTCTCCGCTTCGTTTCACTCAGCGTCGTGCCTCTGCTCGGCTTGCTCGAACCACCAAAAAAGTGCTTCTTGCCCTACTGACAACAATAAAAGAGACGATAACAAATGTTATCGTCTCTTTTATTTGGGCCGCAGTGGACTCGAACCACCGACCTCACCCTTATCAGGGGTGCGCTCTAACCACCTGAGCTAGCAGCCCGCGTACTCTTAATATTAAACTTTCAAAACTTATTGTCAAGGGCTGACCCTTATCAGGCCTCTCGCAAAAACGTGACATTTAGTCACCTTTTTGCTCGGCAGAGTGCTCTAACCACCTGAGCTAGCAGCCCATATCGCCATTCGGCTGACAAAGTCTAATTTATCATAGACATATATCTAAATCAAGTGTTTTATTCTATAGTATTGAATTTGATATTCAAACCCTTTATAATTCTTAAAATTTAAATTGTTAAAAAAAATTTTTTAATGTACACTAGTCTCTGGAGAACACTATGACTGAAATTTTATTTATTTATATAACTCTGTTTGCTCTGTATTTCATTATCTTTGCAGTGATGGTTGCTTCGCCGTCTAAGAAGATAAGAGACAAATATACTCCAAAAGACTCCAATCTTTGTGTCGTTGTGTATTCTACAGGCAAATCTAATACTCTGGAAAATTTGTTAAAACAACTCAAATCTCAAAATTATCCGAAAGAAAATTATACAATATATGCTATCTTGGACAAATGCGACGAAGGCTCAGAAGTTACGCTAAAAAGTGACTTAAATGTAAATGTTATTAACATAAATAACATTGAGCCAATTGGGAAAAGTCAAGCGTATTCAATCATAGCAGAAAAACTATATGACGTTCAAAATCTAGATGCATACGTTTTTCTGGATTCCAAAAATTATATTGAACAAGATTTTCTAAAAAATGTTAACTACTATCTCACAAAATATGACGTGTTTAATCCCACACTCATTTATTTGCCACAAGAAAATGAGTTCGATTTTTGGCAAAATGTCAAAGCTATTTATGCAAGATATATTAACAAATTTTTTATGATACCAAGAACAAGGTTAGGGTTAACAAATATACTTAATACGGATTCTTTTGTTATTAGAAAGTCTGTTCTTAATCAAATTGCAGTATTTGATTTCAGAAATATCATGTCAGAGCTTGTATACACATTAAATCTTGCACAAGAAGGTATGTCGGTTGCTGTGATTGATGACTTAAGAGTTTATGACAGTATTGATAAATTCGAGTTCAGAACGCCTTCCCTCACAAAACGTTTAGGTCTTATGTTTTCAGGCGTAGCAAAGCAAAACCAAAATATGATTTCCAGGGAATTTTTGTTTTCACAGGCAATGCCTAAGTGGCTTATGTTTACTATAGGGTTCTTGTTTCCTCTCGTTCACACTCACAATTTTCCTGCTGCAATAAGCTATTCTACGGTATTAATAACTTTTGTACTTTTTTTGATTGCTTTTGTTGTTGGCTTATTAAATATGAAATTTTATCCCAAAGAATATTTTTATTTGATATCTTATCCGATTTTATCTATAGGACGATTGGCAAGTAACTTTCCTCTATGTAGAGGGATTAGAAGTATTTTCGGTAAGACTACACAAAAACATTCCGTGGAAAAGATGACTACAGAAGTTGTAATAACTGATGGAACACGAGATATTTCTGCGAAACTTGAACTTATCTCAGATGACGGGTTGGCAAAAGTTACATTTATAAACCCAAATGGTAAAAAATATACAACTAAAAACAACCATCTACGAATGATAGATGCGCTTAGGGAAATTTCAACAAAATTAAAAGATTACGGAATGACGCTCAAAGTTTGCCAAAATTGCAAATATTTCCAAACTCTGGTTGACGGTTCAACAAATATGGTAAAAGGAACTTGTAATTGTAATTTTGAAGGCAGAACGCCAGGTGATATAATTCCGGCTCTCATTTGGAATACTTGCCCCAGATTTGAAGAACAGAATGTTGTAAGTTTATTTTAATTTTTCGTGCTAGACTGGATTAAGGAGAACGATAATTTTGTTTGAAAATTGGAAAATACCTCTTTTAATGACTACATTTGCAGGATTGGCAACTCTGCTCGGCGGTTTTATTACGTTCTTGGTTAAAAAAAATAACCTAAAAGTTTTATCTTTAGGTCTCGGCTTTTCTGCTGGAGTTATGATTTTTGTTTCACTAACAGAGATTCTCACAACGGCAGAGAATCTTTTGAAAACCTATTATCCGATAAAATATCACTGGATGCTCTTTGCAGGATTCATTGCAGGAGTCTTAATATCAAAACTTATTGATGAATTTATTCCTGACCACGTTGAGGAAAAAGACTTTGCGGAAGAATGTGCACCGAATGATATCGATTGCCAAAGACAGCACAAAATTAAACGTGCCGGAATTTTAACAGCAGTTGCGATTGCTATACATAATTTCCCGGAAGGTCTCGGGACTTTTCTTGTTTCTTCACAAGATATGGCAGTCGGAGCTTCAGTAGCTTTTGCGATTGCCTTACATAATATTCCTGAAGGTATAGCGGTTGCACTTCCTATATATCATGCAACGGGCAAAAAGAGAATGGCAATTTGGTATTCATTTTGGACGGGAATAACAGAACCAATCGGTGCTATTATAGGTTTAATCCTGTTACAATTCTTCTTACCGCAGGTATTTGTCGGACTTTCTATGGCAGCGGTAGTTGGAATAATGATTTACATATCTTTTGATACTCTGCTTCCGCTTTCACATGAATATGGCGACTGGCATTACGCCATAGGAGGTGTAATGTCAGGCATGATTGTTATTTGGGCAAGTCTCCTCTTATTAAACGGCTATTAAACTGTTCCTCTTGCCTTTACTATTTTTTTCACAATATCATTGACTGTGGATTGTATCGTTTCCATATAACTTTGCTCACACGATTTTATATAAGACTTATAGTCGTTCGGATAACGTTTTTTTAATTCGTCAAATACTGCCTGTTTAGCTTTTACAAAATTAAGGTTTTTACCTAAAGATTTGGTTAAGGCTGAAAGCTCTTCTGATATTATCTGAAGCGGAGGTTTTTTATCAATATTATTCAATGCAATATTTGAAACATACTCTGCAAGTGCATCATACCAGGCTTTTACACACTCTGTCGGATTTTGAAGCCCCTTTGTAAAGGTATCTTTGAATAATGCAACACCATTATTTATCAATCGTTCTTCATTTCGTTTGTCAGCTACCAATTTTTCGGTAACACTACGGTCTAATATACCTACACTACAAATTGAATGGTCAGCAACAGACCTTGCTACAGCATCACAAAATAAATGATTGTTTATTTTTGCGGCTTCAGCTGCATTCAATGTCGGATCAAAACTTTTTCTGGCACAATAAGTTTCAAACGGTAGTCTGTTAAATTCAATACCGTCAATAAAATTTGATTTTAAATTATTATAAGTTTGTACATTGTTAATTGTTATCATTATATAAGCCTTTTTAAATAATGTTATTAGCCAATTTCATTTAATTTAATTTCATCGGTCATAGATATTGTGTCATTCGTTTTTACATTTGCGGAATCTTTCTGTTTTATTTCTGCTTCTTTAATGTCTTTCATCAACTGTTCAAATTGTTTCAATACCTTGTAATAATCACTATTCTGCCATATGATTGTTCCTGTCGCCAATAAAATTATTGGAAAAAGTGCAATTAATAAACCTTTAGGAAACTTATGTTGAGGGCTAATTCTCAATTCTTTCGGTAGTTTAGCACTTGTATGTCTGCTGCCAAAATTTTGACACGGCATGTTAGGGGTTAGGGTTGGTTGAATTTTCATATTTTCACCTTTGAAATAAGGAAGTTCTGCCAATATAAAATGCGTGAAAATAATAATTTGCTATTAGGCGGCAGTTTTGTTACAAAAGTTTACATATTATTAGTGCTTTTCCCTCTAGCCCCGGGTATTTGTATTTTCGAAAATCATTCTGCTTTGACTTAAAGCAATCATTCTCAGAGAACATTCTCCTTGTTTACGGTCAATTATGCCAATCGAACCCAATCTTGCAGTTACAAATTCGTTCAAATCATCAGGACTTATGTAGAGAGGGCAAGTGTTATCACAATTTCTTTCATTCCCAAATGGGCAAGTTTTTATCATCAGTTTTCCTCCCGTAATAATTCAGTTAAGGCCTGTTCTAATTGTTCATCATTTGGAGCTTTGCCGTGCCATCCCGCCTGATTCTCCATAAATGATACACCTTTGCCTTTTATAGTGTTAGCAATTATAGCAAATGGTTTCTCTGATTTTTTGCCATTTTCAACAGCTTTATAAATATCATTAAAGTCATGTCCGTTTATTTCGACAGTTTCCCAGCCAAAACTCTTTAACTTATCTGCAACATTGCCTAATGCCATAACGCTTTCAGTGTTTCCGTCAATTTGAAGTCTGTTTCTGTCAACAATAGCAATTAAATTATTTAGATTTCTGTGAGAAGCTTGCATAAAGCCTTCCCAGCATGAACCTTCCTGAAGTTCGCCATCTCCAAGATACACAACAACTTTTGCCGGATTTTTATCTAATTTTAAGCCGATTGCTATACCGCAAGCAACCGATAATCCTTGTCCCAATGAACCTGTGGAAGCTTCAATTCCGTTTAAATGTCCGAGTGCAGGATGTCCTTGCAAATTTGAATTAACTTTTCTGAAAGTCATTAATTCGGATTCCGCAATCAAACCATGATTGACCAAAATAGCATACAATAAAGGTGAAGCGTGGCCTTTTGAAAGTATAAATCTGTCTCGTTTATCAAAGTTTGGGTTTTTGTTCCAATCCGGTGGGATATTTAGGCACTTTTCATAAAGCACGGTTAAAATATCCGCACCTGAAAGTGAGCCACCCGGGTGACCAGATTTTGCGTTATGAATCATTTTTAAAATATTTATTCTCGCCTTTGTCGCTAATTTTCGCAAATTTTTGATTTCTGAATCTGTTAGCATAATTAAAACTCCTATTTAAAAAACTTATATTTAATTGCTTTTAGAATGAATAAAGGTAACGCAGGAAAAATCCTTTTTAATCTTTCGGGTTGTGTAATCGTTCTGTAAAGCCACTCCGTACCGGTTTTTCTGAAAAATAACGGTGCACGTTTAATATTCCCTGACCATACATCAAGACTACCGCCTATACCAACCATTATGCCTTTTGTTAAGACTTTTTTTGCATCGTAGATAAAAAGCTCCTGTTTAGGTGAACCCATTGCAACCAGTGTTAAATCAGGATTATATTTGCTCAAATCTTTATAAATTTCATTATTATCCTTAAAATAGCCGTTGTGGGTATAAACAATATTTAATGTCGAAATTTCTTTCTTTAAATTCTCACAAGCATTATTTATAACCTCTTCTTTTGCACCAATAATTGCAACTGACCAATTATTTTTTATTGATAATTCTAAAAGCTTTTTGGCAAAATCTATTCCGGGAATTCTTTCGCAGTCGATTCCGTTTATTTTGAGCGCAATTTTAACCCCAATGCCATCCGGTATAATCATTTCCGAGTTACGCAAAATTTCTGCAAATTCTTTATTTACCTCTGCTTCAGTAAACATTTCCGGATTAATTGTAATAATTTGTGATGGCTTACTGCTATTGATAAGGGCTGTTGCCTTATTTATTGCATCTTCAAATTTAAGCGTATCAATACAAAAACCAAATAACTCCGCATTCATACTTAAATTATACTTGAAAAATTAAATTTTGCAGAATAAAATATAAAGGAATTCGTCTTTAAAGGATTTTAAGAAAGGGGTTTTTTATGAAAAAATTATTAACGGTTCTTACGTTGGTTATGTTTACAGGTTCGGTATTTGCTGCTAACGGTTGGACAAATTTTACAAATAAAGTCAGCAATGGGCTAAATACTCTGGACAGAAAAGAACAGGCATTAAATAAGAAAATAGACAAAGCACAGGCGGAGAGAGCAAAACAGAGAGCTGAAGCGCAGAAAAGACAAGAAGAACAGAGAAAAGCTTTGGAAGCGAAGAAAAAACAACTTGAAGCTCAACAAAAAGCAAATGAAGAAGCTCTTAAGGCTCGTGAAAGAGAATTGAAAGCAAGAGCAAAAGCTGATGAAAAAGCAATTAATGAAGAAATTGGATTTTGGAAACGCTTATTTAGCAGAAATTAAAACTATAAATGTGCAATAAAAAAGGACAGGCGTGGCCTGTCTTTTTTTATGCGAGTCTGTCAAATTTTGCTTTATTTTGTCCTGCCATATATATTCCGGCTTGTGCATTTAAAAATTTTAATGCTCCTACAAAATTCTTCCTATTTCCAAAATCTGTGCCGGTTTTGTTCATGATACTTAAAACTTCGTCTCTGGAAATAGATTCCTTAATTTCAGCATTTTTGTTTTCAATAATTTTATTTTTAATATTTTCCGGAATTTTTCTTTCAGGAAAACCAATTTTCGGTTTTGCTTCCGTTGCGGGGTCATTTTTTATAGGTTGTGCCGAGTTTTGTGCAAAAGGATTACTTGGTGAATTGAATGAATTACGAGCTATCTCCATAATTTCTGCTTTAAAAGACGATGTATATTGATTTTGAGCGCTATTAGCCATAGCCTCAGCCCTTTGCCGTGCACGTTCAAAAATTACCTCTTTAAGGGCCTGAATCTCTGAATTTGAAACTATAGATTTTCTATTATAACTATACATCATTAGTCCTCTTATATATATAAAGATAAAATTGTAACAAAAATTGACAATTTTTATATACTTTTTATATAATTGTTACATGTCTTAACATTAGTCGTTACATTTTGTAAAGTGAAGAATTTATAATAATTTAGCCAATTTTTGCAAATTATATACATGCATGCCTGTTTTAGTCAAGTTGTTATTTGTGTTTTTATTTTGCTTATTGTATAATTATATTGCTATTTATATTTCGGCTAGTGTAAAATCTTAACAGGAAGGGGAGTAACCGACCTGTTTTCTTTTGAGTAACCAAAGATTTAGTTCGAATGTTTAACCATTTATCCTAAAATTTATGCGCCCTACTAATATAATTGTTTAATGTTTTGTTCAATCAATATATTATGCCGAGCAATGTGTATAAAAAGGGAGATATAGAAACTCTTATAAATTTAGCTCAAAATAGAGATTCTAAAGCAATAGAAACTCTTATACGAGCAGAACAAAGGCATATATACGCAATTTTTTCTCATCTTGCGGATAAAAAGGAGGATGTTGCGGATTTAACGCAAGAAGCTTTAATTAAAATGATAAAAAATATAGGAACATTGAAAAATCCTTCATTATTCAGACAATGGTTAAATCGTATTATATCAAACATCTTTTATGATTATGTCAGAAAAAATTCTTTTTCAAAAACCGAAGTGGCCGATGACAAAATAAATGAAATAAAGGATAAACTCGGATGTGAACCGGGGGAAAAATGTATATTTTCTGAAATAGAAAGACTGATAAGGACAGCATTAATGACCTTGCCCAAAAACTTACGATTGGCACTTATTTTAAGAGAGTATGAAGGCTTGAGTTATGAAGACATTTCTAAAATTACAAATACAACTTTAGGGACGGTTAAATCAAGAATTTCTCGTGCAAGATTAAGGCTAAAAGAGGAACTTGCGGATTTTATATAAAGGAGAGAATTATGAAAATTACATGTGGTCAAATGGATATACTAATTTCCTTTTATATGGAAGGAGAATTGAGTAAATGTTTAAAAGAAACTGTAGAAGAACATTTAAGGGAATGTAAAAGCTGCTATGATAAGTATGAAATGGTTAAAACTCTATACTCCGATATGCGCAAAGGAGTTTTTACAAATCGCTTTGATGAGTCTGAGAATATATTTTCAAATAATACAGAGCGTGAAAATATATTTAAAACTAATTTATCTGCTTATATTGATAATGAGTTGCCGGAAAATGAAAGTATAAAAATGAAAAAAATAGCTATAACAAATAAAACTGCAAGGAAAGAACTTGAGGATAGTTATAATATAAGGCGTTTAATGCATGATTCTTTTAAAAAAACGAAGGCAGAGTCAAAACAAGATTATGCAAGAGTAGTTTTAAAACAGCTGCAAATGGATAACGAGGCACAAATGGAGTTTCATCCGGCAGTAACTTTATTAATAGTATTTACAATGACTGTGCTTATCGTAACAACTATCGTGTTGCTTATATTAAGCCCTTAGTTCAAGCCAGGAGTCACAACTGTTGCAATTGTTAAGTTTTATGAAGCAGCCGTAATGCTTTAATACGCGCAATCCCAGTCTTTTCCTGTAATAAAATGATAATTCTAACGCAATTTTAATTTACAAAAATACTTTATATATATAGGTTAGTAATATTTTAGGTTAGGTTAAGTTATGGTATCTCCTATTCAATCACTCTCGAATATGGAATATGCACTGTACGGAAACTCCCCAAACTTTGGAAGTACGGCGGCACCAAGTATGATTAATGGCTATTATACAGCTTCGCCATATCTCACGAATTCATATCCGTATTATAATGCTTATAATTCTTATCCATATAGCAACTATCAGCAGGATATATTTACACCTCAACAAAATACGGTTCAAACTCCACAAATTGCTCAAAGTGATTTAGATAAGGTTGCAGACTTTTATAACAAAGCATCTCAACCGTCAGAAAGTCTCGTAAGTGCTGCAATTGGTGGGGCTGCTTTTGGTTTAATTAATAATCCTCGTTTGATTGTACATCCGATTAATTCTATAGGAGCGCTGAAAAATACAGAAAAAATGTTTGCATCAATTAAAACACCCGAAAGTTTCTTAAATCAATTATGGACAAATCCTGAAACTAATGATTTAGCGAGGGAACTGTATTTTAGATGGCATAAGGTCGAAGCAAGACATCACGGCTGGAAAATCGGTGCGTTTAGAAAAAAATATTCAGAAGCTGATTACGAAGAATTGAAAAAAATAGTTAATAAAGCGATAGAATCAGGGAAGCAGGAAAATATAGTGGAAGCTGTAGCGAAACTTAAAACAGCTTATACTAATGACGGATTTATTGCCAGAGGATTTGGAAAAGTTAAAGAATTCTTTGGTGGCGCACCAAAAGTCAGAACAGTTACTGACGCATTAGCAACAACTAATAAAAAAGCAATAGAAGCCGAAATCGCCGGATTAGAAAAAACTATCGGCAAAGTCGGATTTAAAGAAGCTTTAAAACGCGGCGGCGGTGTGAAAGGCGGCCTGTTCTTCATGGGAATTGAACTTTTGATGGGGCTCGGAAAAATTATTGAATGCTTCAAACAAGATAAAGAAAATAAACAAAAAGGTGTTTCTACAAACTACGGAGCTAAGCAACTCGGTCAAACTCTTGTGAAAGGCGCAGGAAGTGCAGTCGGATGGGCAGCAGGTGAAGCTCTTGGAGTTATGGCATCGGCGAAAATATGTGCGGCTATAGGCACGGCTATTGCACCGGGAGTTGGAACTGCAATTGGAGGCGTTCTTGGCCTTATCGGAGGTTCAATCGGATGCTGGGCAACAGGTAAATTAACCAAATGGCTTGTCGGTCAAGATGTCGGTGAAAAGGTCAAAATCGCAAAAATGAAAGAAACTCCCGAAGGACAAATACAGCTTCTACAGCTTACTGCTCAACAAAAGAAAATTCCGCTTGATGTACAGCAATCTATGCAAAATATAGCAGCTCAATATGCTTCAGCAGCATAAAATCTCAATAACCTAAATAAATAACATTTAACCCCTTTTATGCTAAAATCTGAAAAAAGGGGTTTTTATTATGCGAAGCGATAATATAAAAAAGGGATTGGCCAGAACACCGCACAGAAGTCTTCTAATGGCAACAGGTGTCAGTAAAAAAAATATAAATGTGCCGTTTATAGGTATAGCGAGTTCATTTTCCGATTTAGTCCCGGGACATATAGGTATGCGGGATTTGGAACGACAAATCGAAAAAGGAATACATACCGGTGGCGGTCAAGCTTTTATCTTCGGAGTTCCTGCCGTATGTGACGGAATTGCAATGGGGCACGAAGGAATGAGATATTCTCTTCCTTCACGAGATTTGATTGCAGATTGTATAGAAACAGTTGCGAATGCTCACCAACTTGACGGATTAGTTTTACTTTCAAATTGCGATAAGATTACGCCTGCCATGTTAATCGCTGCGACAAGGTTAAATATACCTTCCATAATTGTAACAGCAGGTCCAATGCTTGACGGGGAAAGCAAGTGTGAAAAACTTACTATGATTAGGGGTTCGTTTGAAGCTGTCGGACGATACAGAGACGGTAAAATTGATGAGCAAAGATTATTGGAGCTTGAAGAAGCTTCCTGTCCGTCCGCTGGCTCGTGTCAGGGATTATATACAGCAAATACCATGGCTTGCTTGACGGAAGTTATGGGTATGAGCCTTCCATTTTGTGCAACTGCATCTGCAGTCTCTTCACACAAGCGCAGAATCGCTTTTGAAAGTGGGGTGCAAATAGTTGAACTTGTTAGAAAAGATAAAAAACCTCTTGATATAATTACACGTGATAATTTAAGAAATGCAATTATAGCAGATTTAGCGATGGGCGGTTCTACCAATTCATTCCTGCATATTCTTGCAATTGCTAATGCAGCCGGAGTAAATGTCACATTAGACGATTTTGAAGAATTGTCGCACAAAATTCATCAGATTCTCAAACTTGAGCCATCCTCGGATTATACAATGAAAGACTTTTATCAGGCTGGCGGAGTAAACGGATTATTAAAGATTTTACTTCGTGATATTAAGGAATTTAAAGACATTAAAGGTGTAACACTTCAAAAAATAAGCGAATTTACAAAAAATTCTTATATTGACAATAAAATTATACACAATTATTCGGAACCATTTACCACAAAACCCGGACTGGGAATTTTAAGAGGCAATATCGCTCCCGAAGGTTCCGTAATAAAAATTTCTGCGGTGGATGAAAGCTGCTACGAATTCAAAGGAAGAGCAAAATGTTTTGATTCGGAAGAAAGTGCAATGGAAGCTCTTGAAAATAACAAAATCAAAGAAGGTGATGTTATTGTTATTCGTTATGAAGGTCCGAAAGGTGGCCCAGGAATGCGGGAAATGCTGGCTCCAACTTCATTGCTTGTGGGAAAAGGTTTGGGAACCAAAGCAGCTTTGATAACAGATGGAAGATTTTCCGGCGGTACCAGAGGTATTTGTGTCGGACATATTTGTCCTGAAGCGGCAGATGGTGGAGTGATTGCACTTATTCAAGACGGTGACATTATTGAAATTGATATTAATAAACGTTCTTTAGAACTTAAGGTTGATGAAAAAACACTTAAAGAACGTCGTAAAAAATGGCAGAAAAAAGAGGTAAGTGCAAAAGGGTATTTGGCAAAATATGCCAGAACAGTGCAGGATGCATCCCACGGAGCAATTGTATGATATTCGATAAACAAGAACTTAGAAAATGGGCGAAGGAAGTTCGTTCAAAGCTTGATATGGAAGTTTTGAGCAAAAAACTTGCGCAAAAGCTTATTAATACTAACGAATACAAAAACGCAAGAAATATAATGATATTTTATCCGTTAAAAGATGAAGTGAATTTGTTAAGTCTTATAAAAGACAAATCAAAAAATTTTTATCTCCCAAAAATTGAAGGAGAAAATCTTTTATGTTGTAAATTTGATGAAGATACTGAGCTTTGCGAATCCTGTTTTAAAACAAAAGAACCTGCAGATACAAATATATTTAACCCTGATTTAGTTATTGTCCCTGCACTTGCTGTTGATAAAAATAACTATAGATTAGGCTATGGAAAAGGTTTTTATGACCGATTCCTGAGTGGGTGTAAGAACAGTAATTACGCCCCTACAACCATTGTTTGTATACCAAAAGAACTCATTATGGAAACTATTTCCCCGAATGAGTTCGATATACCTGTTGATTTAGTGATTACAGACTAACTAAAATTGTATGAAAATGACTTCTGGATAGCCGAATCGACTGCACCCTGACAAGACTGGAGTTCGGCATCAACCATCTTTAACCTGTTCTGATATTCTTGCATTTGTATATCTAAACGTTTTTCAAGAACACTCAATTTATCTCTGCGTGCTTCCAGTTGTTTAACAGCAGGATTTTCAGGATCCAAATCATTACCTAATGCAAGAATTTCATCAGATGATGCAACTAATTCCATCTTTGCTGTCGCAATCCATTGTATCTTGGATTCCAACGAAAACTTGTATGCTGTCAAATACATCATACGGTAACTGGACGTAATTAATCCCATAATCTTTTCCTTCCGATTTTATCTTGTTTCGTTTAGATTTTTGCCCCTAAGGAAGGTGTGTTCATTACTTTCCGCAATCAAACTTTCCATTTTGTATAACTGATGCTTATGGTAATTAACCCTGTACTTTGCCATTTTCAGCTTTTGCCTGATTGTAAGCATTTCCTTAAGGCTTGATAACAAACTTTCAGCAAGCGCCTTAAATGGATTTTTCCTAATGAAAAATGACTTTGTAAAACCCAAAAAATTCACTAACCGTTTTATGTTATCTTGTATTTCCTCACGCATGGACTTTTACCTCCATACAATTTGGACCTACATATATAATAAAACATGTGAATCCGATTAATTGCCTATTTTTCATACTACTTGTTACAAATGTTAACATTTTATTTTAGATTAACTCCTGATAACTTTGAACTGTCAAAAATAAATTTCTTATTATAATTATACAAAGTGTCTTTATTATCTAACGGCATTTTCTTTAAAAACTTTAGTTTTTTTCGATTGTAGAATGTGTAATTGTTACAAAAATTTACAAGTAATGCTATAGCTTTACCTATGGGGTTATTCACAAATAATGTATCAATCATAATTCTAAAAAAAGTACGTCCGTGCATAATTACTCTTTATTTTCTCAATTAAAATTCATTACAGGTTGTCAATTTCTTTGCTTGTGCTTTCCAAATCATCTTTAAGCATTTTTCTTACAATATCAGATTGGGTATCAAGCATTTTACAAACAGTTTCAATATTTGCAACTTTTTGGGAAAGAATCGTATCAGCGTTAGATAATACATTGGCGGAAACGGATTGGTAAGCTGAGAGGGCGGCAGAGGTTGTACCTTGCATTAAATTACCCATAACAACAGCTGGAAGTCCAAACTCACCCAAATAAGGTGCGGCAGCGGTCATAATACCGCCCCATCCGGAAACTATACCTGCAAGAGGCATAAGGATTCCTGAAGCGCCAAGCCCGTAACCGTTTGCCGTACCGACACCGTATGCTGCTGTGCTTGCAATATCAGCAATACTTCCGATTCCTGATGCAAAACCTGTGGGAGAGCCGGAAGATGAACCGTAACCGTATAAAAGATTACCTAATCCTGCCGCACCACCTGTAGTATAACCACTTAATCTTGAAGCGTATCCGCTCGGAAAGCCGGAATAATTTCCCAAACTGTTAACTCCGAAAGAGGAGTATGTTCCCGTCAAACCGCCTGTCCCTCCGGTATATTGCGACCAGTAAGACGTTCCGGGAATATTCATTGCGGTTGTTCCGCCTAATGTTGTCATAAATGCAGACGGAGCAAATAAACTGGCAAGCTGGTATAAAAAGCTGCCTGCCATCTCAAAACCTGTACCTGATGATGCAGAACCTGATACGGTCAAATCTCTCAATCTGTCGTATGTTTCATACAGCATAGCCTTGGCATCACCCGAAGCCGAGCCGTATCTGTTTGCTATAACCAAATAT
>JAEEXX010000138.1 GCA_016287985.1 Candidatus Gastranaerophilales bacterium | reverse complement strand
TGCTTTTGTTGATGAATATATTGCAAAATTCGCACGCCCCCTGGTATATGAACTGGATGCAAACAAAAGAATAGCACCTTTTGATAATTTTAAATAAGGTATAGATGCTTTTAATACGTTAATGCTGCCAATATAGTTAATATTTATATCTCTTGCAATATCGTCAATTTCTCTGTTTTCAATTTTTCCCATAGAAAGAATGCCTGCAGTATTAATAACACAATCAATTTTTGATTCTTTTTCGTATACCAGTTTAAGAGAATTTTCCACGTCGGAGTAGTTTGAAATATCAACGTTATTTTTTCTCGAGTAGCCATAAGCTTTAGCTCCGTACTGTTTTGAAATATTAAGGATATCCTGCCCAATTCCGCTGCTTGCTCCAAAGATTACTATAACTTTGTCTTTTAAATTGTTCAATTCTGTTTTAGGTATATTAAGATTTCTTATTTGAAAAAGCTTGTCTGCAATATCAATATCAATAGGATAAGTGATTTTTATATTATAGTCATCACCTTCAACAACATAAATTTCTCCCAAATTAAAAAACTTAATTAATCCGCAATCATCGGTCACTTGAACTGAGGTGTTATTTTTGGCTAACTCATGCGCCTTTCTTATAATACTATATTTAAAAGCTTGTGGAGTTTGTCCCCTGCGCAAATATTGTCTTTTGGGAATATCTTTGATTAAATTATTATCATCAACTTGGATAATTGTGTCGGCAGAGGGTATTGCGACATCGACGGCAGAATACTTATCAAGAGTATTTATGCAATCGTTGATTATTTTGTCTGAAATAAAAGGTCTTACTGCGTCATGGATTAATATATTATCATTATCTCTTGCATCTGCTGCCATAATGGCTATTTCTGAACTTTCCTGACGAGTCTTGCCGCCGGATAATATTTTGTGAATTTTTTTATAATTGTTTTTATTAATTAAGTCGTAACAAAAATTTTTATAATCGTCCCTTGTTACTATTATGATTTCATCAATAAGGGTATTTTTTTCAAACACATCAAGTGTATGCTCGATAATTGTTTTTCCTGCAACTTTTACAAATTGCTTTACGGTATTTAAATTACTAAGCCTTTCTGAACTTCCGGATGCTAATATTACTGCAATATTTTTAGGTATACTCATTTAACAACTTTATTCCTTATGTATTATATTAAAATTCTAATATGTTATTGTCAAATTATTTACGTAATATTTTGGAAGGTTATTATTGCCTGATTTTCACAAGTGATGAAGGTAAAATAAATTTTAAATTTTATTTAAAAGCATGTTTTTTGAAGATACTTCAGGAGAAATTGAACTTTTGGAGATTCCTGTTCAGGAGTTTATGATTGGAAAAAACTTGGCAGAGCTTCAGCTTCCGGACAAATTTAAAGTTGTCATATCAGGAATAATAAAAGATAGCAAGCTCAACATGCCCAATCCTCAAGAGAAACTTCAAGAAGGTGAGAGACTTCTGGTAATAGGCAGCAGTGAAGATGTTGAAAAAATGATAGAGGAGAGTAAATAATGAAACTCGGCAAACGCATTTATTATTCCTTTATAACCATATTAGTCTGTTCAACTGTAATTTCTATTGCGGGCATAAGGGGATTTCAAAGACTGGAACCTTTTGTTAAAGCCCTAAACAGCAGTAATACAGAAACTCTATACTATGCAGAACAAATGTTATCAAGTGTTTCTTTAAAAAAGAATTTAAAAACATTTGAGGAAAATTTAGATAAAGCACAAAATAACATAACAGATGTCGGGGAATAAGAAATATGTTGTGCCGTCTTGGAATTTAAAAAACAGGTATGTAAGGTCTTATGCGGGAATCGTATGTGTTTATATTTCGGCGCTTTTATTTTTAATTCTGTTAAGCCATCAGTTTGCTAATTCGCAGAAATTTTGGTCTGCAATAATATTATTTCCACCGGTGATGACATTGTCAGAGGCTTTTGCACCTCACTCAATGGATACACCAGTAATGATGTTGATAGGATTTTCCTTATTGTATGTAATATGTGCAATATTTTAGGATGGTTTTCTTTACAATAAAAACTTACTCCGAAATAAATTACTTTCCACTCTTAACATCTAAATCATACTCAACAATATTATCTTTACCTGTTTTTTCTTCCCATGCGGTTGAAATATCGCAAACGGAAATACCGTCTTTTTCAATTATATGAGTAAAAACGTTTTTGTTTTCGGTGCGACTAGTTGTGCAGGTTAAGGTATCACCTAAAAAGGTTTCTTTATTAAACCTTATATTTATATTCTTCAATTTGCGTGTCTTTTTAAATTCATTCGGTGCAGTCATTTCTGCAAGATTTATATAACTTTTGTTATTGACGTGTTTATTAAAATCTATATCCGATAAATTATTTTTGTGTTCAATTTTTGTGTAAACTTCTGTTGCTTGAGGCAGTATAAATTTTTTGTGTTCGCCTAAAACTAATTCATTACAAATATCAAACCTCTCTGCTACAACATCGGTTTTAGCAGGTCGCTTTGTTTCTTTGTCAATAACAAACCAAAGGGCATTACCTTTTGCGAAAGTTATTCCTTTACATTTCAGTTCATAATCAGTATAAACTTTTAACTTTGTTATTTCGGAAATCCATATACTTACTTCTATTTCCTCCGACCAAAACGGTAAATCGCCAACAAAGTCAACATTAAATTCAGCTACTATCCATATTTGATTCGTTGCAAATAAGTCATAAGCAGCCATTTTCTTTGTCGCCGTATATCTTGCAAAAGCATCTTGCAAATACGTTATTGCCGAAATTGGTCTCAATCGGTATTCAAATAAATCCATGTTGTCAAGAATTACATTATATGTTTTTGTATACTTATTCATTACTACCCCTTTATTTTGTATTTAATTTTTAAAAATTATTAATCTTTATTTCTTTTATTACTCTTGCAGGATTTCCGACTGCTATAGTGTTTTTTGGAACGGATTTTGTCACAACGCTTCCTGCCCCAATAATTGCACCGTCACCGATTTCAACTCCCGGTAAAATTGTACAATCTGAACCTATCCAAACATTTTTGCCGATTTTAACGGGACTCGGTGTCAGATTTTGTCTTTTTAATGGATTAAAATCGTGATTTAAAGTTGCAATTGTCGTATTGTGCCCGATTAAAGAGCCGTCACCAATTTCAATCCCGCCTTGGTCTTGAAAACGGCAGCACGCATTTATAAAAACATTTTTGCCTATTTTGATATTTTTACCGCAATCCGTATAAAAAGGCGGGAACAAGCCAAATGTTTTGTCAATTTCGCTTTCTGTAAGTTTTGCAAAAAGTTCTCTGATTTTTTCGGGCGAGTTGTATTTATTGTTGATTTCAGAAGTAATTTTTAATGCCTCCTGGCTAAATTTATGAAAAGCTTCAAAAAGTTCACTTCCTGCTTCAACATAGGTCCCTTTTTGCATTAGTTCTCTAAACTTTTGTGTTGATATTTCCATTTTGCCCCTATAAATTATTCACTTATTACATCTTTAACTGTTTTTAATGCCGCAAAGGAATTTGGAAAACCAACATACGGCATAACCTGAATGATTGCAGCAGTGATTGATTCTATTGAATTACCGGCTTTCAGATTCCCTTTTATGTGGCTTTTTAAAACTCCTGTATTGCCTGTTGTTGTGAGAATTGCTATTGTCATAAGTTCCCTTGTTTTAAGATCTAAACCATCTCTTGTATAAAAATCACCAAAACAAACTTCTGTTAAATATCTTGCAACGTTACTCCCCATATCGTTGGGTAACCCTTTCATATTTTGCACAATTTCATCCCCATACATCGGGTTTTGTATTTCGTAGCCTTTTTTGTATCTGTTATTTTCGTTTGTTGTTTTTGTGCTTTTTAATTCTTTTTCCAATCCTCTTTCTTTTATAACTTCATTAAAAACTGAGATTGCATTTAAAGTTTTTGGGAAACCGATAAACGGCGCGCACTGATAAATTGTTTCTCTTATTTCAATTGGAGTATTTCCTGCATTCAAAGCACCATTAATATGGGCTTTTAACTGCGGAAGCGTCTGCATAACAGTCAAACTTGTAACTGTCAATAATTCTCTTGTTTTTATATCCAAATCGCCCACTGTAAATACTTCACCAAAAATATATTTCTGTAAAATATCCATAAAATCTTTATCAGGACCGTTATTGTTTTTAGTTGTTATATTAAATAATATCTCTAAATTTTTATCAGCAATCTCTTGTCTTGTCATATTTTTACTCTCCTTTGCTAATGCACTCAAATTAATCATCAAAGCAGATATCAATACTGTAATACATAACTTTTTAATCATATAAAATCCTCATTTATACATTAATTATAATATAAATTTATTAGAGAGCATGATGATTTCTATTGTTTTGCAAAAAGTTTCAGCCCAATAACGCCAATAATAATAAGGATTATAGATATAATTTGCAAAACGGTTATTTTTTCACTAAATAACAAAACTCCGAGAATTGTTGTTCCTATTATTCCA
>JAEEXX010000137.1 GCA_016287985.1 Candidatus Gastranaerophilales bacterium | reverse complement strand
ACTCTGATTACCTTGTTTTGTCTTAGTATCATTCTGAATAATCATACTAATCAGTGATAATATATCTCCATGCTGAGATAATTTATGATTACTGATTGCTTTTTCAAACATACCAAAACGTAAATCATTATTTTTAATCTTTCCAGCCATTCCAAGTATTTTTTCATAACTTGATATACTGGTTTTATCCATTGATTTTTTATATTCAATGATTGCTTGTGCAGCTTTAATATCAGATTCGTCAATTATAGCCTTTGCTTCTGTAACCATTTTTATATTTTCGTTAATATGTTCTGTTACAGCTTTCTGAATTTGTGTTGGTAATGATGATTGTTGTGCAACAGGCTTTAAAAGTTTTTCAAGTTCTGCCATACGTTGTTTATGACCAGCAACGGCATTGTTTCTTAATTTTGTAATAACTGGACTTTGAGTTGCATTTGATGAATTTTTAAGAACAGTATCCATACTAGTATGACTTTGTTGTTTATAAATTTCAGCCAGACCATTGATTACTTGTTTATATATTACTTTTTCTGAATTTGTTCTATTTGGACTTTCAAGAAGTTTAGTATTTGATTTAATTGCAGATAAAATATCTGGATATTTTTTATCTGAAATCGCAGTTAATTTTGTAGCAATTGTATCAATCTGTTCTTGAGTAAGTTTAAACTCATTTTCCAATTGTTTAATTTTATTTATAAATTCATCAATTGTTTTTAAATTAAATGCTTGAACGAGGTCTTTAGATATATTTTGAGTAAAATTTAAAAGTTTTATAGTAGTATCTTGAACTTTTTCAATTGATGCTGATGCTGTTGCAGATGATTTTGCCAAATCGTCAAATGATTTCTGAGCCGCTTTTGTATCGCTTGTTACTTTTATATTTTCTTTTACTTCGATTTCTCTTACTTCTTTTGTTTTTTCTGTGGATTTATTATTTTGACTGGTCTTTTTATTCTGTTGTTTAACAGCTCTTCTACCGGCTTGAACTGAAGATGCAGTATTCACCATAGTATTAACATCAGATTTTGTTTCTTTTAATTGCTGAATCAAATCAGATATACTTAATCCAATATTCCCACTTGTATTACTATTACCAGCCATTTTATCTTCTCCACATTACAATTTTTAATGAAAAAGACGGTATATATTACAGCAAAGCAATATATACCGTCTTGTGTTATCTACGTCCAGACCGTTTGGATTTATTTTTCTGTTCTTCAATCATCCGTTCGGTCTTTTTACGTTGGGTAAATACTCGTATTCTATCGATTGTCATTATTTTATCGAAAAGTATAAGTTTTTCATCCCTATCTTTAATATTATACAAATCGAATAAAAAGTCAATAGCTTCAAACTTAATTCCGAGAATATCACCCATCCCAGCAACATTTACTTGTGCAGATAATTCTTGAAAGAGTTGCCATGCAAATGTATTTGATACCCATAAGTCAGGTTTTCCAAATGCACATTCACGCCCACGGTCAGGGTCTTCACATGGAGCAGGTTCGTGTTTAATCTGCCAGAAATGTTGTCTACATGATTCACAATCCGTTGCGTTTTCTTTGAAAACCCATTCGGCAAACTCTTTTAGTTTTTTATCTGTGCACTTTGAGCTTCTACAGCTTTGAAGTTTTCAGCATTTCTAACGGAATCGAATATCCAGTTATCAATACCATAAAGAGCTTCACATAAGAAGTTAAGATTATCCTGAGAAAATTCAATTTCTTCATCCAAATCTTTACCTTTTATAGATTCTTCATCTATAGGAACTTGGTCAATTAGCCATCTGAGAGTTATGCCTTTCCAACCAATAACACCAAGTCTGCAAATTTCTTTACGAAGTGCTTCAACATCAAGTTCTTCTTCTTTCTGATGAGTTTTTGGATTAAATTTCATCTTTGTGAACTGCTGATTTAATCGGTTAAGTTCTTTTTTGTCGATGAATTTTAATTCAAAAGCGACATTTCTGCTTTCATCATACTTGACTAGAGCTGATTTTGGATTTTTAGAAACAATTTCTGAAAGATTTAATAACATAAGTTATTCTCCTAAAATAAAAGTCGGTTGCAGTAATAATATTACCACAACCGATTTCTATTTGCAACCTAATATTTTAGGTTTTTAACAATTCACAGATTATGCACTCAATGGTTTAGAAATTGAGCTTGCATTTGCAACTCCACCGTTCTTCAAAGTACCAGCGGCAATAATGACGCTTTCGCTTGTTGGAACAAGTTCATCTGAACAAGTAACTGTTATTGTCTTAGCTGTTAAATCTGCAACAGCAGAAACAATTGTTTCTGTTTCAGAGAATGATATTGCACTGGCAAGTTCACTTGAATCTACACCAAGAGTTAAACCAGAAGCAGCATTAATTGTAATTACAACTTTTGAATTATCTGTAGAATCAATTACAGCAGAAGCAATTGTTGGAGCAGAAATTGCACCTTGAGCTGGTTCTGGTTCAACTTGTGGAATTTCAGTAGCACCATCTGGTACTGGTTTTACAAATTCAACCATAACATCTGTATCGCTGTATGGGTCACCGTCAACTAGTGGCAAATATTTAGCTTGGAATGTAAGATTCAAGTTAATACCAGCAGCAGATTCGATTGCAGGTGAATCACCACCAAGTTTTACACATGGGAATACAAGTCTTATTATCTTACCTTCAGGAGATGTGAATACGAATCTGAGTTTACATTCAAGACCCTGTAAGAAAATCTGATAAAGTTCAACAGATTCAAAGAACATTGTCCAAGAACCGGTGCACTGTCTAGTTCCATGTTCAGCAGAAGCTCTTTCATCAGAACCTAATACATAACCATCGGTTTCAGTATTGTTAGTAATAGTGATATTACCAGTAGTGATATTACCGAGAGTTACCCAATCGCTATCTGCGGCTACTGTATTACCATTTTCATCAGTATATGCTGGTTTCATAATCTGAATAACAGCCTGATAACCAGTATAACCATTGTCGGTACAATAACTTGCGGCATGAGTAGCTGGGTCAAATTCTGGTGTACCTTTAATTTCTTCACTTGTACCTATAAAGTTCCAAGTAATATCATGGAAACCTTCTTGGATTAGGTTAAGTGTCATGGTATTGATACGGCAACCACGGAAAATAAAATATTCATTAAGAGAAGTGAAAGCTTTTTCAACACAAAGACCCTGCATTGTATCGGCAACACCTTTCATTCTCAAACGCCATTTGTTATAGTCTTCATCAGTTGAATCTTCAACAAGTGCTCTGTCACAACCAGTCGGGTCTTTACCTAAAAGGTGTCTGAAAAGAATTTCCTGTCCTTCTGGTAAGAAGTCTGTAACAATATCACCTTCAACGGCTTTGTTACCTTCACCAAGACCTACAACAGCACGCTTGTCGTTAATAGTTTCGGACTGGAACTGGTTCTTAGAACCACCGAGAGAACAAGAACGGATATTCAAACCATATACATTTCCAAGAGGATATTCTTCTGGAGTAAATGGTTGTTTCCATAAAACTTCCTGAGCAAACTTAACACTGGTCTTTGCACCACTCGCTCTAGTCATAATTTTTTCTCCTATTATAAAATTTTAAATGCTAGAAATCTAGCCTATCTCTTGTTGTGTATGTAATATTGAAGCGTATTACAACACCACCATACGGATAAATCATATCCGTAACAGGACTATCGGATACTGGAACTATATAGCTGCATTTACTATCAAGTTCTACATCTTTAAGAATAGCAAGCATTATGTCTTTTTGCAAGCTATTCATTTTTGTGGAAAGGTTTTCATTCTTATTTAGAACCTGAGTAAACGCAACAATCTCAATTGCGAGTTTATTTTCAAATTGCCCCCCAACAAGCGGTTTCCATTCGTGATTATTCTCATTGATAATAATCCAGTTGACACCGTTTCTTTTTATATCATCTGGTGTTATGTTGAGAAATTGTCTGTCAACATAACCAACATCGTTTGCATAATGAACATCGGCATATGCAATGTTCTTACGTTTTATTTCGTGCATTTTCTTTTCTATAATTGAAAGGATTTCTTCTTTACGAGATATACTAGCAGTATTCATGTTTATTCTCCTTCAACTTCTTCTGCTTCTGCCGCATCCTGTTCAAGCTGGACTTTTTCGTTATAATCCTTATATTCAGCTTTAACAGTCTTATAATATTTTGTAATATCATGCAAATCATCTTTTAATATTTCTTCAATTTTATTTGTAAAATGCTGGATTGCAGTTTTGCCCTTGAATTTTTCTTTTTCAATTTCGGTAATACATAACGTAATAAAATCATATAAACCAAATCCAAATTTACTTCTATCTTTACGATTAGGTTTATAAGGAACGTTTATGGCTTTTCCATAAAGTACTGTATATACAACATAATCTTTACTGTACGGGTCATATATTTCTCGATTTCCTTTTTTATTATATTTACGTGTATGACGTTGTTTTTTACCGCCGTTTTCCATCGCACGATATACAATTCTGGTATATACTTTTCCATTTTTACCAACAAATGTATTT
>JAEEXX010000136.1 GCA_016287985.1 Candidatus Gastranaerophilales bacterium | reverse complement strand
CTTTTTCTTTCTTTGCCGTTCTTTCTTTTTCTTTACTTCGCAAATAAAGAAAAAGAAAGAACGGTATAAGTAAAGAATTATAAATTTAATACATCAAAATATACATTTTGGTCTATTAAACTGATTTATGATAGAATAACAAAGATGAATGATTTTAAACATTATACGGTCATGCTCAATGAAGCGGTTGATGCGCTGGAGTGTAAAAGCGGGAAAATATACGTCGATTGTACTCTGGGTGGCGGCGGTCACAGCGAGCTCATTCTTAAAAGAATTTCTCCTGATGGCAGGCTTATTGCATTTGACGTTGATGATGAAGCTATTGCCCACTCCAAAGAAAGATTAAAAAACTATAAGAATTTAACTATAGTAAAATCTTCATATACAAATATAAAATCCGAACTGAAAAAACTTGGAATTGAAAAGATAACCGGAGGTGTAATTTTGGATTTGGGCGCTTCATATCATCAATTGACTAAAGCAGAAAGAGGTTTTTCATTTTCTAAAAATGCTCCGCTTGACATGCGATTTGATATGGAAAGTGATTTTTCAGCTTATGACGTTGTAAATAACTATAAAGAAGGGGACTTGGTAAGGATTTTCAGCGAATATGGCGAAGAGCGTTTTTCAAAACGAATTGCTAAAAAAATAGTTGAAGTTCGCTCAAAAAAGAAAATAGAAACAACAGGAGAGCTGGCTGATATTATAATAAGTGCAACACCAAAAGTAAAAGGGGTTATTCACCCTGCTACAAGAGTATTTCAAGCAATTAGAATTGAAGTAAACAATGAGTTAAAAAATGTAAATAATGTATTGCATGATATCTTGGATTTATTGGAAATTGGTGGTATAATTTCTGTATTGAGTTTCCATTCGCTGGAAGATAGAATCGTAAAACAATTCTTCAAGCAAGAAAGTCAAAAATGCAGATGTAATGAAATGATCTGCAAGTGCCTGCCGCCAAGGATAGAGCTTGTAAATAAGAAACCTATTACAGCGTCGCAGGAGGAGTTGAAGGAAAATCCACCGTCGAGGAGTGCTAAATTAAGGATTGCAAGGTGTATTTCCTGATTGTGTAGTTGGGAGCAAATAGTTGGTCTACGCCATAAAAAGTTACGGTAATAATCAGCCATATAAAAGGGAAGAAAGCGGAGTTCTGGAGATACTAATTCGAAAATTCGCCGGTGAAATGTCTTCGCAATATCCAAACAAAAAGAAAACTTTTTTGGATAGGTCTGTTCAAAATCTGGCTGTTAATAGTATAATAGAGGGGAACTTTCCCAAGGAGAATGTTGTAAGACAAATGGCTATAAAGCGTGTTAACAAAATGTTATGCATAGTTTTAAGTTTGCTTATTACTGTTGTGATAGTAAGCTATTATTTTGTTATTACAAGTGAAATGAAGCTCAATGACCTTACTCGCCAGACAATAGTTCTTAATAATGAAAATGCGGAACTCCAAAATCAATTGGACAGCTTAAAATCCTTCGACAATGTTGATAAGACCTTGCAGGAAAATAATATGCTTCAAAGAGCAGGACAAGTAATTGAAACTCAAGCAATTGAAGTTGAACCTTCAGAAAATACACCAAAATTTGTTAAGAAAAAATTATTTAATTATGCTATTGGTTTTTAAATTTTAATGTGTGTCGATTTATTACAAAAAAATAGATTTTTCAAACTGGTTTGCGGTGCAGGAAACGAGGATGTTGAATCCGTAAAACGGCATGTTTTTGTTTATGCAAAAGCCGGCTGTAAAGTTTTTGATTTGTCAGCGAAAAAAGAAATACTTGAATCAGCAAAAGAAGGTGCCGAGCTTTCCGGCATGAAAAATATACATTATTGTATATCTGTGGGCATAAAAGGGGACCCGCATATTTCAAAAGCGGGGATAAATAACTCATTGTGTTTGAAGTGCGGGAATTGTGCGAGAAATTGTCCGAATAATGCAATTTGTCTCCCTAATATTATTGACGAAAAAAAATGTATTGGCTGCGGATTGTGTACAAAAAAATGTCCGTCCGGAGCTATTTCGATGTGTGAAAAAGATACTGATATCAAGGAAGTGTTGCCGGACTTGGTCAAAAATGGAGCAGATATTCTTGAACTTCATATTATGGGTCATGATAAGAAAGACCTTGATTACAAATGGAAATTAATTAACGAGTGTAATCCCCAATTGACATCAATATGTGTAGACCGAAAAAATATGGGGAATGATGAAATCTTAAAGTGTATTTCTAAGATGATTGAACCAAGAAAACCTTATACTACAATTATTCAGGCAGATGGTGTTCCTATGAGCGGCGGAGAGGATAATTATAAAACAACTCTCCAAGCGGTTGCAATGGCAGAAATTATACAAAATGCGAATTTACCTGTTTATATAGTACTTTCCGGCGGCACAAACTCTAAAACCATGGAGCTCTGCCATCAATGCGGAATTTATCCAAACGGAGTAGCAATTGGCTCTTGGGCAAGAAAAATAGTTAAACCATATTTATCTTTGCCCGATTTTTGGAGAAATACCGAAGCACAAGATAGAGCTGTAGAATTGGCATCAAGCCTTATACAGACCAATTTTAATCCACCTCTGAAATAATAGATAAATTTTTACCTAAATTTGTTTTATTTACACTTTGATACGGATTTGAGACAATGTGGTATTGCTTATTTATGTTTTTTCCTCTGAAAGCAACTTTGCTTATTCTTTTCAAAAACATTGCACCATGAGTTGTTGTATCTTTATTCAAAGCAATATTTCCTCCACCCTCACGAATAAGATGATACATACCGTCTTGCAATTTTTGTATTAAATATTTTGCACCATCGTTTTCATTAACGGCATTCATAAACACTGTACCGACAGGGAGAGCAATTCCTGCAGGAAGAAGAATATCCTTAAGTTCAATATCTTTGGCAGACGGTATCGGATTATCATTATCAATGCTGTGTTTATTTAAGCCAACAGCGTTCATGACTGTGATTGCGGCATTGTCTTCGCTGTCATGGAAAAGCATTGCCATTGTTTCAGGTACGTTCGTTTCCAACATATACGGGTCACCGTTATTAAGAGCTTCCAACCCTTTAATACTTCTAATTTTTAATACCTTTTGGAATCCATTGAATATTTTTGCTCTTATTGCATGTAAAGGTCCATCCGTCTCCAGTTCACTATATTTAACCGTATTTCTGTTTTTTAAGTAAATATTTTTTTCGGGTTCTTCATATCCGAAAGACCCTAAAATATCTCTGTAGAATTGTGAAGGTATTCCGGGAGATGCAGCCAAAAATGTCGCATACATTAGAGCTTTTTCAACAGCAGCTTCTGAAGATTTTGTGAACAATTCTTTCATTATCAAATCTTTTTGACTTTGGGAAAGTTCTTTTCCTAACCCAAGTTCAGCCTGCTGTATTAACATTTCGATAACATCTTCTATATCACAAGCTGCATAAGTATTTTTGTTTATCGTTTTTTGTGCATTTTCAGTAACAGGAAGTTTTAAAGAATTCTCTTCAACCCTTGTCCTTGTGTATTCATGCACAAATTCTCTTGTTCCATTGACAAATTCTGCCACATCTTGAGTATTAAATGTTTCTTTATATGAATCTAAAAGGAGTGCCGCAACTGATACCGTATAAGGACTATAGCCGGCAAAAATGAATTCACCGTTGGCTAAAACTGATTTCGCTTTATCCTGCATTTCTCTTGCAGCCCAGTGAGTTCCGTCATTCCATCCAAAATCACCTCTTATGGCAAATTTTTCCACACGCTCTTGTTTTTTAGCATTTTTTACTATTGCTTTCTTTTGCTCCTCGCTTAATTCTAAATTTGTTTTGGAAAGAATTTTATCCAAAGCTCCTTCAAGTGTTTTAAGTTCCGGTATATTTATTGTTTCAATATTCAAATTGCTGTCTTTAGAAAGATAATTTCCGTTCGTTAAATCAACAAGAGCCTGTTTTAATGCATTTTTTGTACTTTCATCTAAATTACTATGGTTCAAAGAATTTCTTATAAGCTGGCTCATTGCTGCTGCCCTCGGATTAGCAGTTTTGAAGTATTCTTTGTTTTCAATATTCATCATTGCTTCCAAAGGCAAGTCTTCAAAGCAATCAGCGTTAGTTAGTTCTTTTAAAATGGCTATTCTTGCGTTTTTCTTTCTAATCTCATAACTGTCATTTTTATAAGCATCTAAATTAGTTCTAAAATCAGCTTCCAAGTCTTTTGTATGGAATAGTTCCATATCTAATGCCATTACGTGAAGTATGCTAGGTTTATCTTGGTTATCCGCAAAAGTCAACAAATTTCTAATATAATCTAAGCTGTTATTTTCTATTAATTTTTGTATTCGTTGTTTGTATAATTCTAGTCCGTTTTCAACGATATTACCATTTTCTCCGTCAGCTGAAAATACGTGGAGCAAGTCTGTAAATGTATATGCGTAGCCTGCTTCACTTGTTATGCCTGTTTCTTCAAAAAATTTGGTTATAGCATCATCGAAATTTTTGTATTTTCCTCCAAATTTCCTTAAGTCAGCATTTTCCC
>JAEEXX010000135.1 GCA_016287985.1 Candidatus Gastranaerophilales bacterium | reverse complement strand
TTTTTATTCAAAGTGTAACAAATGCATCTCTGTATGATGAACAAACCATACAAACGAGAGTAGATAATGTTGCATACAACATATTAAACAAAAATAAAATTACCGAAAGGATAGTTTTTGTATACGATAAAAACGAGAAAAAAAGCAAACTATCTCTTGATAAGACTTTAACACAGCGTCAAGTAATTTTGTATGACGGCTTATATCAGCATATACAGACAGATGATGAGCTTGCAGCAATGTTATCCAGAGAAATTTCAACGGCAATAAAATCATACAAAGGTATCTGGGGCGGAACAATTGATTCAATTCAAGTCGCTCTCGGTTCAAAAAAATTTGAAACGGTAGCGGATAAGAGAGCTGTTGATTATATGGTCAGAGCCGGTTATAATCCGTTAGCGCTAATTGTATATATCAATAAAACTTGCCCGCAAAGACGGCAGGACAGATTTTCGAGACATAATTTAACTTCTAAGAGGTTGGCGGGAATATATGAATACATAACGTACAAATATCCTGATTATATAAATTCTGGCAGTTATGTTAACAATAAGTATTATCAAAATTTTTTACTAAATTCTGTTTCAAATAGAGCAAAACTGGACATTAAGATTAAAACAGGTTCCAAAAAGGAATTATCATATGAGTAAATTTGTCGTATTAATTTTAACATTTTTATTTGTAATGAATTTAGCAAAGGGGGAAATTCTTGAGTATGATTACTCATCTACCGAATGTATTCCTATAAAACTAAATATTTCGAAACCACTTTCAACAAAAGATGATATTATAGAAGGTGAACAAGTTGAGTTTATCGCTGCGGAAACGGTATATTATAATGGGAAATTAGTAGTGAAAAAAGGCGACATAATTCCTGCGAGAGTTGAAACGGTTATTACTGCTGGTATGAACGGATTTCCTGCTGAAATTATAGTTGAAGATTTTAAAATTCCTAACATAGCATCTTCTAAACTAATAGGTAAATATTCAAAAGCCGGTCAAAATCGTTGTTTATGGGTATATCCTTTAAAATGGGCATTAACACCATTGCCTCCTACCGGCTCATTAACAAATTTTATCTACGGCGGACATGCCAAAATTAAACCTTCAGATATCGCAACAATATACTACTACCCAAATTGGAAATAATTTCATGTACAAATATTCTTTACATAAAATTTCTAATATGATAGAATTTTCATATACGTTTATGTTTATGAGAGGTTTTATATATGTTAATTGAAAAATATTTGGAAGTTGTTGTAAAACAAAGAGGTTCAGACTTACATATTTCTGCCGGTTTACCACCTGTTGTTCGTATTGACGGAAATTTACAGAGAATGGATGTTCCGGCACTTAAACCGGAAGAAGTTGAGTTATTACTTTTTCCTATGCTGAATAAAGAGCAAAGACGTAAACTGGAACAGGACTGGGAACTGGACTTTTCGTACGGTATACAAGGTTTAAGCCGTTTCAGGGTCAATATATATAAAGACAGAGGTAATTACGCAGCAGCATTCCGTGTAATTGCATCAAAAGTTCCTTCGTTTAAAGAATTGGGGTTATCAGATACAGTAAGAAAAATGGCAGAAAAACCAAGAGGACTGATTTTAGTAACAGGACCTACAGGTTCAGGTAAATCAACCACTTTGGCTGCGATGATAAATTATATTAATGAAACACGTTCCGAACATATTTTGACGATTGAAGACCCTATCGAATTTATTCACCCGTCAAAACGTTCTATCATTCACCAGAGAGAATTGGGGCAAGATACAAGAAGTTTTGCAAACGCTCTTAAATCAGCACTTCGTGAAGACCCTGATATCATACTTGTAGGTGAGATGAGAGACTTGGATACGATTAGGTTAGCTTTGACAGCTGCAGAAACAGGTCACTTGGTATTTGGTACATTGCATACTTCATCAGCATCGCAAACAATTGACCGTATTATTGACGTGTTCCCTGAAGGCCAACAGCAGCAAGTACGTGTACAGCTTTCTAACTCATTAGTAGCTGTATTCTCTCAGACTTTACTGCCGCTTCTTCAACCGGATGGAACAAAGAGCGGTCGTATTATGGCACAGGAAGTTATGCTTGTAATTCCTGCTATTGCTAACTTAATTCGTGAGGCTAAAGCAGCTCAAATATATTCTACAATGCAGACAAACTCAGGATTTGGTATGCAAACTCTTGAAATGTCATTGAGAGATTTATATTTAAGGAAACAAATAACTCTTGAAGATGCGCTTTCTCGTTCAAGCCGTCCAGAAGAATTCAAACGAGCAATTCAACAATCATAATAATGATTATAATCAAATAACAAAAAAGCCCGCAATGGGCTTTTTTATGTCCTTTTGTAATTTGTCTGCTCTTTTCCTCGTTCGTATACCTGCTTATCTGAATCCCAATTAAGAGTTTTATCCTCTTGTTCAGAGTCCGATTCATTATGCAGAATTACGCCTTCTCTCCAACTGCCGCTTGAGCTTAGTGTTAGTTTGTATGTATGCCTATGTTCAGAACCAGCAAAAGTACTGCAATCAATTTTATAGGATTCCAATTTTCCATCCTCTGTTGTAGTAACATCTTTAAAAGTACCTCTTATCCACGTATCATAGGCATTATCAATTGAATTATGCTGAAATGCAACATTTATCTCGTTCTTACCGCATTTTGCAAGCAACTCAATCGCATCTTTATCACTTGGGTCTTTCGGCATAGATAATCCCCAAATAACTTCATTATTTTTGTATTGCAAAAGCGTCGGTCTTATACCTTTGTTAAATAATGCTTTTGGAGTAACGTCAGATGGTAAATTCAATTTGCTATAAAGTTTATTGATAAGTTCACTGTCTTGAGGCGATTCTAAATCCTTTGTTTTGTCAATTTTATCTGGCTCATTTGACTTAAAATCAACATACAGCTTAAATTCATCAAGTAAATCTTTGTATCCGGTTTTATTAGCATCTTTGTTTACCTCATCAAGCGGATTTTCTGATAATCCTTTTATTTCGTTATATAAATCTTGTAAGTTATCAATATTTGGAGAATCTTGAGCTATTTCAGTTCTGAATTTGCCTCGCAACTCATTTAATTTAGCTACATCTTCATCGGTACCGTTACCTGTGTTTACATTACCAGTTCCGGCAGAGCTTCCGCTACTACCTGATAAACCTGTATCAGAACTGCTTGCATCAGGCCCGCCAAGTCCAAGATAACTTGGCATCATTGTATATGAATACGGCATACCAAATGTTGACATTCCGGTAAGACCGCCATAGGATGGCATGCCAAATGAAGACATTCCGAATAATCCTCCAAAGAAAGGTATATTCATAAACCCGCTAACGAGTCCACCAAGGAGATTCGCAATGCCATGACCAATACCTGCGCCAAATCCGCCCCAGAATGAACCGTGATTGTAACAGCCCATAGAATATGCACCGCCTGAATAGCCATTACAGCCGAAATTGAATATCAGGGTATCTCCATGTGAATCGCAATACCTATTATACTGCTTTAGTGGTGTATCTCTGTAGAAACAACTGTCACCGTAGTGATTTTTTATGTAGGGCTTTGACACTTTTTATACCTCATATTTTACATCTTATATATATTAAGTATATATAAATTGCCCGATTTCATAAATTTGATTTTTCTTTACAAATTTTAACATAAGCAGATAATTATATTAAGAAATGTAACAATTTTTTATAAATGTGAAATTAGAAAAATTTTATATACTTTATATATATGTAAGATGTAACAAAAAGATTTAATCCTAATCCTTTCCCTTAATATTTCCCTAATTTACAAATCCGCTTCTCAAAAGAGAAGCTTTTTTTTATTCAGATTTTAAAATTGATTTTTGGGGAATTTTATTTTCAAAAACCAGCGTTTTAAATTTATCGTCTTTGTATGCATATATTTTGACAGTATAATTACTAAGTTCCTTTTTTGTAAAGATTGTTTTTTTAAATTTTATACTATATTCATTATCATCATAGTTCCCAATCAACAGAGGTTTATTTCTTGTTGCTAAAGTTAGAGTAACTGTTTCAACAGGTTCTTCATTATTACAAAGAACAAAATCTGCATCAAGATGCGTAATATCAGAATCAGATACATTAGATATTTTATAAGATATTTTTATAGGATAAGTATAAAATATTTTCTTTACCCTTAATTTTCTTATTAGAATATCTAAATCATTTCTATATATAACCTTTCTTTTTACAAATAAATCTACGGAATGGATCTTATTTCTGTAATATTTTGCAACAGTCGGGCGATTATCTAAATCAGCAATATTTGCAGCCTTCATAAGCGCTGAACAATAAACACCATAATCAATATTTTGAGGAATTTTTTCAAATAATTGAGATAAATAAGATATAGCTTGTTCCGGATCTGAATCTGAGAGAACTATACCCAGCTTGTACTTAACATTTAAATTATCAGGACAAAACTTCTCAACTTTCTTTAGATATTTTACTGCATCTGAAGTATATCCCATTTTTATTATTGTATCAGTAGCTTTTAAATATTAATTGATGATGCTATTG
>JAEEXX010000134.1 GCA_016287985.1 Candidatus Gastranaerophilales bacterium | reverse complement strand
ACTCGAGACAGATTGGCACTGTTTACCAACGAATATGTGATACGAATGAAGTGATTCATTATTATACAGGTAATCATTCTTTAATAAAAAACATTTATAGTCTGGAACGGTTAAACGATATTAATGATATTACTGACACGAAAGCAATTCTGATTGAAAAAGTAAAGTTTAATCAAGGAAAAGCCACCGTAAAAAAATACGATGCACTTGGATTTGAGCTTGAAAAAGCAGAGGTTGCGCTGGTATAGGCAAGTAAGTTCTTTTGTATTAAATTTTAAATTTAAAAATTTTATTAAGTTTTGTAAACTGTATAAAACAAAGCTATAATTGATTTATAAGCATTTTTGTTATTTTGCAATAAATATATTTACCCCTAAAAAGTCAATTTTTGAAAAGAAATTGACTTTATATTTATGAGGACTATTATGAGCATTTACAGTTTATTAAGAAAACTTGAAAACAAAATAAACGAGTGGATTAATGTATCGGAAAATATTGACAAAACTTCCGAGAGCAAATCTTCTACTTCAGATACCAGCATATCTGATTCTTTATGCTCTAAAAATATTAACAGCGAAGACACTTATGAAAGCAGTAATATAGATAAAAATACGAAAATTCCCAAATCTGAGCAAAAAGAAAATCGAAAAAAAATAAAAGAAGACTTCAATCTTGACTGGATTGACCGTGCTTGGTACGTAGTAGCCAACTACTTGAATGGGGACTACAGTATTGTTGAAAAGGCGGAAAAATATATTGATGATTCAACTTCAATAGAAGAAGCTATAGATAAATTAGTAGCAGAAGAATATGACGGATTAAAAAATGAAAAGGATTATAAAAAGTATCGTAAAAGGTACGGATTGGGCTTATTAAATTTAGATTCAGAAAATAAAAAAGAAGCAGATTGTATGGCAGCAAGTATTGCTCAGTTTAAAGTTGAAGACAGAGTCAATGCACTTAAATCTTTAATTGGAATTGGACAAACCGTAGGAGAAAAATGCAATTTGGCCAGACTCGGACAAAGTCATGCATTGTCAATTGTAACTAAAAAGGATCCTCTTAGCGGAGAAGCTCCAGATTCCAAGTTCGCTTTTGATTTCCAAAAATTAACTTATGAAAACATGGATAAAGCGGGTATTAGCGCATCAAATCTTGAACGTGATAAAAAAGCAGATGAAGTCGTCACAAAATATAAAACTTTGATGGCAAAAGGAGATTTAACGCCCGATGAACAAGCTTGGTTAGATAAAAATAGAATAATTTACGATAATTATATAGTTTCGGGTTATTCAGGTGCATTAGCCGGTATTACAACTAACATGTATATATCTGATGCAGATGCTCAGGTATTTATGAGTTCGATTTCAGCAACAGTACAAAATCATGGAATTCAAACCGAAGTATTCAGTCAAGTTGATGAGTATTTTGCAAGTAATACTAGTAGCACATACGAACCAAGAAGGGCGTTTCTTGCTAATATAGAAACACAAATTATGCAATCTACCCAGCCTAGTCGGAATATGAGCCAGGGAAATACGCATCAAACCTCATCTGCTTCTAATAGTACAAATCAAGAAATGGAATGTACGGCAAGTATGTCGAGGGCTAATAGCCAAATTGATTTTGTAACAAACCCAATATCAAATAATTCCACGACAGAAATCGTTTCTGCCGCAAATGGTAGTAACGAAAATATTTCTACTCACCATACACATGTTTCATCTCCAAATATGAGAGATATATCAGATAAAACATTTAACAGTGTTAGTAAAAAGCAGGTAAATGCAGAAAATAAATCAGCACCTTCTGCAGTAGAAAAGCATGAGGCACTTTTAAGTCCGGAAGCATATAAAGAATATATGAAAGAGTATGATATTGATACGATACATGCATGCAAAGATATATTGAACGATGCCACAGATAATCGTTTAATTGCATACGGTCTTGAATTATTTGCAACAGTTCTGAGTGAGGCTGACAGAGAGGATTTGGTTAGCAACAGTAACGGATTGGATGATAAAGGTAAGGCTCGTGCAGCAAAAGTTAGCAGCATACATATTATAAATAAAATAAAAGTTAACGATGTTTGGGCTCAGGAACAGATAGCTGCCACCAAAAAAGAACGAATGGAAAAACTCGGAATCAAAGAAGATTATGTTAAAGAGCGAAATGCTGCGTAGGAATGGGTTATAACCATTCGATTAATGCCTTTGATTCACCAAAATTAAGCGGTTCTCCGACAAACAAATCTTTGTCCATAAGTGAGTCTCTTGTTATAGGATAAGGTCGAGGTCTTTCGGAAAAATGACCATTTTCTATCAACTCAGGATCCAGTTTGTTATTTTTTTTATCAAAAACGTTAGAATAATTAAGACCTAAGTCAACGCAAAAAGGAACCGTAATTTTATTTTCACGATTGATATGCATTATCCCAAAATTTCTGCATATCAATCCTCTGTATTCATAAACGGTACATTCACTGTTGTCATTTGAAAAAGGGCAGCGATGCCAAAAATTTTCTTTATCACCTGCTTTTTCGTATTCTTTTTTTAACGCTGTAATACGCTTCATAATTTTTACTTGTTCGTTATAATCAACTTTATAAAAACCAAGTTCTAGATATTTGAATTCAAGTTCTGAATAAGGGTAAATACCTTTTTCACAACAGTGTGGACAGCCTTTTTTACAATGTATAAACTCTTTTTGTTCTTCAAAATATTTATCAAGTAAAGGTTGTATTGAATTAAGATAACACTTATAATTACTCAACCTTTCGAAAAGTTCATCTGACATCATAAAATTCTACTCCAATTCTGCTTTAAGCACATATTCAGCCGGGCCTGTTAAATATATATCCATTTCTTTAGAAACATTTGAGCCTTCCCAATCGATATGAACAGTTCCGCCCATAAGATTTACATCTACAGAATTGTCAATATATCCGTTCAATATTCCTGCAACAACAGCCGCACAAGCTCCGGTTCCGCATGCAAGGGTTATTCCGCAGCCACGTTCCCACACACATAAATCAATTTTATTTCTTGAACGTATACTTATAAATTCAACATTGGTTTTTTCAGGGAATTCGGCAGAAGTTTCGATAATTGGGCCATATTCTTTAGCTAATTTCAGCAAATCTTCTTTCTGTTCAACAAAGATTATAAAGTGTGGATTCCCCATTGAAATCGCACTTCCTTCAAAAATTCTGTCTTTTACAGAAATCTTGTAATTTAGATTATTATTCGGTATAAAAGGTATTTTTTCGGAATCTAAAATAGGACTGGACATATTAACTCGAATATTTCCATTATCCATAATTTCAGGAGTAATTATTCCTGCAAGAGTTTTCACTTTAAAACACTTTTTATCAACCAATCTGTTGTCATATACGTATTTTGCAAAACATCTCATTCCGTTACCGCACATTTGCGCGGCGCTTCCGTCTGAGTTATAAAAAAACCAGCTTATATCAGCTTCATCAGTATCAGTGTTCGGTATAATTAAGCCGTCTGCCCCAATCCCAAAGTTTCGGTTACAGAGAATTTTTGCTGCATTTGACATATCTTCCCATCTATTTTCATCAAGTCCTTTTTTGTATTCTTTATAGTCCAGAATAACAAAATCATTTCCGCAACCTTGCATTTTTATAACGTTAATTCCCATTTGCTAAAATCCCTTCTCCATTAAACCCTTTTATAGTAAGATTATATAAAAGAGGTAAAAGAATGACAATAATAAAAGTACAAAAAGGGACAAAAGATATACTCCCGGCTGATATGCCGATTTGGCATTTTATGGAAGAAAAAGCGAAAGAGGTTTTTACAAAGTATGGGGCTAAAGAAATAAGAACTCCTATATTTGAGGCAACAGAATTGTTTGCCAGAGGAGTTGGTGATACAACGGACATTGTAAACAAGGAAATGTACACGTTTGAAAAAAGTGAACGGTCGTTAACGTTAAGGCCGGAAAACACCGCAGGAGTGGTACGTTCTTTTATAGAGAATGGTATGCACAGATTATCTGCTCCGGTTAAACTCTGGTACAAAGGGCCCATGTTTAGATATGAGCGTCCTCAAGCAGGCAGACAAAGACAGTTTCATCAAGTTGGGGTTGAAGTATTCGGAATAAGTCAGCCGACAGCTGATGCAGAGGTAATTCTAATGGCAACGAATTATCTTAAAGCATTAGGATTGAATGATTTGAGCGTTGAGATTAATTCTTTAGGCTGTCCGAAATGCAGAGAAACATTTAAAACGAAACTCAAAGAGGTAATTAAACCTTATTACAGCGAACTCTGTCCGGATTGCCAATCAAGATATGAAAAAAATCCTCTGCGACTTCTTGATTGTAAAGTTCCGGAGTGCAAAGAAATTTTTGCAAAATCTGAAATTCAGGAAGTTATTCAATCGGATTTTATTTGTGAAGATTGCGCAAATCATTTTAATGAACTAAAAGATTATTTAAACATTCTGGGAATAAAATATTCGATAAATAAATTACTTGTAAGAGGTTTAGATTATTATAACAGAACCGTTTTTGAAATAACTTCAAATAATCTCGGTTCGCAAAATGCCGTTTGTGGAG
>JAEEXX010000133.1 GCA_016287985.1 Candidatus Gastranaerophilales bacterium | reverse complement strand
ATTTCTCAAATACTGTAGTCATCAAAGTTAACCTCCGGTTAAAGTCTTTTTTATTATTTCTAACTGAGTATCAATTGATGCGTCAACAATACCGTTATTTGTTTGAAAGATACAGCCGCCTTCTTCTACAGCAGGATCTGCAACAATATTTATTTTTGATTCTATACCATACTGATATGTCACGTTTGGCAATATATCTTTTATAAACTGCGCATCTTGCGGTTTTACACGTATTGTAATCTTTGGCTCACTCTTTGATACATTTTTCAATACATCCAATATTGAATTAATAATCGCTTGGGGATCTGTTGTCAATTCCTTTTTAATTATTTTTTTTGCAACATCAACACTTATCTCTAAAATATCAGGAGCTATGTATTCAAATACATCTTTACGTGCATTCATAAATTTTGATATCTCATCTCTAAAAAGTGCAATATCAGCATGAGATTGGTCTAATCCGGCTTTGTATCCTTCTTCAAAAGCCGACTTTTTGATATTTTCTGATTCCTCCTGCGCACGTGAAACTAAATTTCTATCATCTATTCTTCTGTAACCACGCCTTCTTGAACCTCTCCTTCGTTCCTGTCTCTGTGTAAAATCAATTTCATCTATATTAAATAAATCAATGTTCTCTTCCTGCTTTTCCGTATAAACTTCGGACTTATCTTCAGAATTTGATTGACTAACTAAATCTACCTCATCCTCAGGTTGATTTAAATTTTGTTTTTTATGATATTTTTGGTTCTGTTTCTTTATAATCATGTTTATATTACAGACTTTCTTCTATATATTCGGTAACAATACCGGCAACACGCAGTGGCAGTTCTCCAAATTCGCCATCATACGTCGCAGATGCAAATTTTTTAATACGAGGACGTTCATTTTTTATAATTTTTTCAACTTTTTCTCTCGATGTTATTCTATATACTTCAAGCATAGCTTTTACAATATTTTCCGAAGTAAGTTTTCTCTTAGTTGGTAAAATGTCTTTCATCTCTTCAAGACAACCTGTTACTAAATCTCCGTCTAAATGAGACTCTAAATCTGCCATGTTCATATACTGCGAAATCATTAGAGAGTCATTCGAGTCGAACTTATTCAGAATTGTTGTAACTTTATCCTGTGATAGAATTTTCAACACAAGAGCTAAAGACATTAGTTTCAAATCTTTTCTTGTTATACCTCTAGGGGAGGCAGTACCGCCACCTGCTCTTTTAACTTGTTTTTTGGCTTCTCTTTCAGCTTCTCTTTGCTTATGTCTTTCTTCGGCAATACGAGAAGACTCTTCTGCCATAGCTTTTTGCTCTTCTGCCTGTCTGGCTTGTTCCGCTTGCTGCTCGGCTTGTACTTGCTGTGCCATTGCATCTATATTGGATTGACTTTCTGCAAGATTTTTAATTTCTTCGTCAATAATACCTTTTTTCTGAAGTTCTTCTATGCTTTCTTTATATACCCTGACAACATGATGTTCAACTGCCTGCAAAAGTTGGTCTTGAGGTACTTTTCTTATGTGGCCTTGTTTTGCAATTTCAAAAATAGTAAATGCTATTTTTTGCATTATACTATCCCAATACTGTGGAAGGATTCCGGAATGAATCAAATCTATTGACTTGTGGAAAGACCATTCTGCAATAATCTGGGTTATAAATATTGCCTCATCCGCCGTTAGTTTTAATGATTCATCATTGTATAAAGCCTCTCCTGCAACCATTGTAAAATTGCTGAGAGTTTTTACTATATACTCTTTCTCGAAGTCTTTCAAGCCTTCAGGAACAAGCTGAACAGCTTGTTCAGACATATTTTGTGCGAATGCTTTATAATCAAAACCTTCTATAGCCATATTTTTAAGTAAATAGGTGAATAAGTAAATAGCTAAATAAGCAGTGTGAGAATATTCTTATTAACTTATTAACTTATCTCTTATTAACTTACTCTCCTCTCCTTTCCTTATTATTGCATTAATTTATTTACCCCTACCCTTGCTCAATCCAGCTGCGGATTTTTTCGCCGGCTTCGGATTCATCTGCACCATCAAATTCTTTCTTCAATTCCCTTAATGCTTCTCTTATATCAGCACCCGATGCATTTATTGAAGGACGACTCTGTTGTTCCAAAAGCCCTTGCTGGAGTTGTGATTGCTTTGCAATCAAATCTGCCGCATTTGAACTCAGTTCTTTTAATTGTTTTTCCTGAGCTTCATTTTGTTCTCTTAGTCTTAGCATTTCTTCTTCTTGAGCATCCTTAGCTGCATTTATCTTTTGGCTTAAAGCCTTATGACCAAATATCAGCCCAAAAAGCAGCAGCACTACCGCAAGCCACCATGGATTTCCATGCTCTGCTTGTATACCGGTCTTTACGCCCTTATCTCCAGCCATAAACGGACTTATAGAATCAGCGAACGCTATAGTTACATTATTAGGAGATGCCTTCGGGCTTGCAGCATGTGCAACCAATTCTTTTAATTCCTCCAAAGTCAGCTCTGCTGGAAATGCATCTTTTTCAAGTGTAACAGCTATAGAAATCTCTTCCAATGTACCCGGAGAAAGATACTCGCTGGTCTGAACTTTAGCCACTCCATACTGAGTTTCTCTGGCGGTTCTTGTATAACTTCTGTTCTGAGAAGAATCAGAACTCCCTGCAGGTAAACCATTTGGCAAATATACACTAACAGCATTTGTATTTTTGTTAACATCTTGAGTTTGGTCACCCAATCCTTCAGAAAATGTTTGTTCGTTCAGTGCTATTCTTGTATCAGGGTCGTAAGAAATAGTGTGTTTTTCAACCGGAGCTTGTTTTAAGAATGTACTGACTGTTGCAACATATTTTCCGGCACCAATTAAACGATTTAGCTGCGCCTGAACCTTTTCTTGCATATATTTATCATTTTCTTGAAGCCGAGCAAGCATTTCTGAAGTTGCATCCATAACGCTGTTATACACATGTCCGTTTGTATCAGATATTGAAATATTTTCGGCCTTCAAGTCATCACCTACCGCACCCATAACAAGATTTATTACAGCTTTAATTTTTGACATATCAAGAGTCCTGCCAACAGGAACATTCAATTGCACAGTAACAGTGACCGGTTTTTGGTTGGCTGTAAACATGGATTTTTCCGGAATTGAAATGAATACAGAAGCACTATCAATTCCGTCTATTCTTTTTATTAATCTGGACAGTTCACCATTCATTGCACGAACAAGTCGAATTCTTTTATCCTCTTTCGTAGAAGTAAAATCACCTTTATCAAAAACTTCCAATCCAACATTTTGGTCATATAAACCGCTTTCAACTATAGCAACAATGGCTAAATCTCTTTTTTCTGCAGTACATTTACCGGGGGCTGTTGTACAATTTTTAGCCTTCAACCTTAGTATAGATTTAGTTCCGTCTTCCATTCTGGAAACAACAATACCCTGTTTTGCCAATAGTGACTGTATTTCAAGAGCTTTCCCAAGATTATCTGTTTTTAATAAGTCGACATCCTCTTTTAAAGGCTCACTTGATACGTCCGGCATCGACTTGCCTGATTTAGATGAAGCGGATATTGTTCCGCAAATTATAAAAATTACAAGCAAAAGAACTACACCGCCTACGATAGCAGCTAACAGAACTTTATTTTCCAGTAATTTTTTAAAATCCATATGACCTTCCCTATAATATTATACACATATTGCATGATTATGAGAATACTATATCTGTAATTGCATAATTTTATCATACGCTTGGATGACTTTTCCTACAGCAGTAGTTGCAACCGAAACACTTAACTCCGCTTTTGCCATAGCTGTCATAACATCGTGCACATCTACATTTTCATTACCCATCATTGCATCTTTAAGTAAATTATCAGGAGCATTCATCTCTGTATTTAAATTTTCCACCAAACCGGACATTACACTTGCAAAATCCGCAGTATCAGGGCCTTCTACTCTGCTCATTCGTGCCCCGGGCAAATCGTAACCCCATGAATCAATCTTTGAATGCTGAATCCTTGCTTCTAAATCGTATCTTGGTACAAAACCATTGAACATAATATCACCTCTTTGTCATACTTATCGGATGATTATTTGTTTTTTTTAACGTTTACATTAAAAAATCATCCGTTTGTATTAACGTTTTTAATGTTTTTTAAAGAAATGTCAATAAGTGTCGTAATAAATTGTACGGCGAGGTTATAAAATGAATTTACACGAAAAATGTTTGTTAAAATATCTTTTAAATCCAATTGGATTGGCTACTTCAACTGAAATACTGAAACAAGCTAACGATAGTATAATCAAAAAAACAAATAACGGAAATATTCTTGCAAAAGCCTCTAAAGTAAGCTATATTACAAATAGATACTAAGACATCGGAGAGAGATTGTGAAAAATATATTAAACACTAAATGGTTTACACTTGGCACTTATCTTCTTTTAGTGGCAGCTATATTATTGGTTGGTTTTATTTTTTTGCAAAACAATAAGACATTGAACACTGTTATAACTTCGTTTTTTGAAGTGGCTGAAAACAGAACTTTTGATTACAGACAATCTATTCAACAAATTCACGCAAAAAGATCTCCGAACCCTAATATTGTCGTTTTGGAAATTGATGATGCT
>JAEEXX010000132.1 GCA_016287985.1 Candidatus Gastranaerophilales bacterium | reverse complement strand
ATCTGTCTCGAGTTATCAAACATGTATAGTTCTGTTTCAAAGTTAGGTCTTAATGGGTCATAATATGTAATCGAGCAAAGCTTCTTATTCGGAGCGTAAATCTTTCTTATAACTTGTCCTTCCGAATTTTTTACTATATAACAACCGTCATCGATTTTTTCTCCGGGGAATTCTCCGTATTTGAGTTGAGAAACCTCCTTTTCCAATTCTTCAATTTTTTTTGTTAATTTGGCAACATTTTCTTTAGCCTCTTTTGCAATATCTTCAAAGCTTCTTTCGGCTTTTTGTACAACAGTTTCAGCTATAGGTTTTTTAACTTCTTCAATAATGGGTTTATTTGCTTCAATTGTAGTTTCCTGTTTTACGACATTTTCTTCGGCTGAATCTGCTACAGATGTCTGCACTATATTTTCTTTTTCGTTTATAACAGGATCTCCTGCTTTTTGTGTTTTGGGCTGTGCTTGATTAATCTTTTCTTTTAATTCACTTCCGTTGACTTCTTCTTTAGCTTTATCAATCGTTTGTTCCGCATCGTTTTTTACATCATTTGCCTTCGCTTCAAGATCCTTTTCTGCTTTATTTACCCCTTCGTTTACCCCTTTGTTTACCCCTTCTTCTTTATGCCAGAGTTCTTTCCAGCCGTCTTTCATTCTTTCGCCAAATTTCTTTTCGACTCCGTCTGCACCTTTACCTTTAGAATAACAAACAGCACCTAAAATTAAAGCTGCCGCAGCAATTATGCTTGCTGTTATTCCGATTACCTTACCTGTTTTATTCTTCTTTTCATCGCTGTCAAAGCTGTCGCTATCAGGAGTTCTTTCAAAATCTGTGCCTCTGTAAGATATATTTTTATTAACTTTCTTCTCTGTTTCAGGTTGAATTACTTCACCTACAACAACATCACCATTAATTGAATCTAACATATTTTTCCTTTCATTCACTTCCACATATAATATAAGTCTTTAAAATAAGAAAAATTGCCCTTACCTTTACAAAATTTTACAAATACGCCCTGCATTTTTATGCTATATTGTACTTAATTGGAGTGACAAAATTATGATAACTATAAAAGATGTTGAACATGTTGCTAAATTGGCAAGATTAGAACTTACGGAAGAAGAAAAAGAGAAATTTACAAAACAGTTGGGTGATGTATTAAAGCATGTTGATGCGATGAATGAAGTTGATACATCAAATGTTGAACCTATGGCCCATGCAATAGATTTTGTGAATGTAATGAGAGAAGACAAAGTTTATTATGAGCAAACAAAAGAAGAGCTTATGAAAAATGCACCGTTTGAAGAGAACGGATTTTTCAGAGTTCCGAAAATAAATTAAAAATGAGGGCTGATTGCCCTCTTTTTTTTGTATATAAATTCAAGTAGAGAATGTCGGAGAATAATATATGACAAAGTTTATTTTTATAACAGGCGGAGTTGTAAGTTCATTAGGGAAAGGTATAATAGGGGCTTCTTTAGGTAAGCTTTTGCGTTCCAGAGGATTTACAGTTTCCATTCAAAAATTTGACCCATATATTAACGTTGACCCCGGGACAATGAGTCCTTTTCAGCACGGTGAGGTTTTTGTAACGGATGACGGAGCAGAAACTGATCTCGATTTGGGGCATTACGAAAGATTTATTGATACAAATTTTTCACAACTAAGCAATGTTACCTCAGGCAGCGTTTATCAAACCGTTATACAAAAAGAACGGAAAGGGGACTATCTTGGCGCCACAGTGCAGGTTATTCCTCACATTACTAACGAAATAAAATCCAGAATTGTTAAGGCTCAAAAGCATTTTAATCCTGATTTCCAGATAATAGAAATAGGGGGAACAATAGGTGACATTGAAAGCCTTCCGTTTATTGAAGCAATAAGACAGTTTAAAGCAGAACAAGGTATCGGGAATGCAATAAATATTCATTGTACATTGCTTCCTTATTTACAAACATCCGGTGAACTTAAAACTAAGCCATCACAGCATAGTGTAACTGTTTTAAGAAGTTACGGACTTCAGCCTGAAATTTTGGTATGCAGAACCGCAAAGCCGATTCCAAAAACCGAGAAGGACAAACTCGCCCTATTTTGTTCAGTTGCCAAAGAAGCTGTTATTGAATGCAGAGATATGAAAAGTATTTATGAAGTTCCGCTTGCACTTGAGGAGCAAAACTTTGCACAAGTTGTGTTAAAACTCTTACAGATTCCTGACAGAAAAGCTGAATTAACAAAGTGGAAAAGTCTTGTCGAAAAAATAAATCATCCTGAAAGAACAATAAAAATAGCTATCGCAGGCAAATATACAAAGCTTTCTGATGCTTATATATCCGTAGTTGAAGACGTTAAACATGACGGAGATGCGGATAATGTTAAAACTGAAATCAAGTGGATAAATTCGGAAGAATGTATTGATGCTGAATCTTGCAAAGAACTTTTAAAAGATGTATCAGGTGTAATTGTTCCAGGAGGATTCGGAGTAAGAGGAATTGAGGGAAAACTTAATGTTATAAGATACGTTAGGGAAAACAATGTACCGTTTTTGGGAATTTGTCTGGGGATGCAATGTGCAGTTACTGAATTTGCAAGAAATGTTGCAGGTTTAAACAATGCAAATTCAACCGAATTTGATGAAAATACTCAATATCCTGTCGTAGATTTAATGCTGGAACAAAAAAACGTAAAAGGATACGGCGGTACTATGAGGCTTGGTGCTTATAATTGCACTCTAAAAAAAGGTACTAAAGCTTACGGTATGTATGGTGAAACTAAAATATCAGAACGCCATCGTCACAGATATGAAGTAAATACTGAATATATAGATACTCTAAAGAAGTCAGGATTGGTGTTTTCCGGAATGTCACCGGACGGAATGCTCGCTGAAGTAATTGAATTACCAAATCTTGACTGGTTTGTCGCCTGCCAGTTCCATCCGGAATTTAAATCAAGGCCGGAACGACCGCATCCGCTTTTTAAAGGATTAGTCGATGCAGCTATTAAGCGGAATGTGAAATAAAATCTTTTATTGTATAATGTAACAATGAAAACGATTATTTTTGTATTTGGAACACGTCCTGAGATTATAAAACTTGCACCGATAATCTTGGAGATGAAGAAAAAAGATTCTGATTATAAGGTTCTTTTATGTAATACTGAGCAGCAAAAAGAACTTTCTAATCAAACTTTAGCGTATTTTGGTTTAAAGGCCGATTACAATCTTGATTGCATGAGGGAAAATCAAACTCTTCTTGAAGTGCAATCCAGAATATTAACTTCAATTGATAAAGTTTTTAAAGAAAATAAAATTGATGCGGTTATAGTTCAAGGCGATACAATGACTGTTTTATGCGGAGCTTTGACAGGATTTTATCATAAAATTCCTGTATTCCACGTAGAAGCCGGCTTAAGATCCTACGATATTTATGAACCTTTTCCTGAAGAAGTTATGCGTCAAATGACATCAAGAGTGGCAGAACTTCATTTTGCTCCAACGGGGGTAAATAGGGAGGCCCTTATAAGAGAAAATATTCAACCCGATAAGATTCATGTTGTGGGTAATACTGTTATAGATGCGCTGTCTTGCTTGTCTGATGAGGTTGTGGAAAATTCAAGACAGTTTTTCTCTGAAAAGCAAATCATTATTGACGATAAACTTGTTTTAATTACGGCTCACAGACGGGAAAACCACGGAAAGAGAATTGACCATATTATTGATGCAATTAAATATTTGGCTGAGAAATATAACGATCATACATTTGTAATTCCCGTTCATCCAAACCCGAATGTTCACGATAAAATTTATGAGCGGCTGAGTAAGTATGAAAATATTAAACTTTTACCACCGCTTGATTATCCGAATCTTGTATATCTGATGAAAAATGCGAAACTGATACTTTCTGATTCAGGAGGAATTCAGGAGGAAGCTCCGACTTTCGGCTGTCCTGTTCTTGTTATGAGATATGAAACAGAGAGAAAAGAAGGAATAGAGGCGGGAGTTTCAAAACTCGTAGGTGCTGATTTTGATAAAATAATTGAAGAAAGTGAAAAAATACTTTCAAGGGGTAAATCTGAAACGAGATTAACCGCAAAAAATCCGTACGGGGATGGAAAATCCGCTATTAAAATTGAACAAATAATAAGAGAATATTTTGATGGAAAGGTGTAAGTGGGTTGATTTAAAAAGCCCTTTGTATATAAAATACCACGATGAAGAATGGGGAGTGCCGAAATATAATGACAGAGAACTCTTTGAACTTCTTGTTTTGGAAGGTTTTCAAGCAGGACTTTCATGGATTACGGTTCTAAATAAAAGAGAAGCTTTTCGCCTTGCCTTTGACAATTTTGATGTTAAAAAGGTAGCTAAATATAACGAGGCTAAAATTAGCGAATTAATGAACAATGCTGATATTATAAGAAGTAAGAACAAAATAGAATCCGCAATAAATAACGCAAAAGTTTTTATGAAAATACAAAAAGAATTCGGAAGTTTTTCGAATTATATATGGAAATTCACGAATGGAAATATCATTAAAAACACTGACAATAATTTCAAAGTTTCATCCCCATTGTCTGATGAAATTTCCAAAGACTTAAAGAAACGGGGAATGAAATATGTCGG
>JAEEXX010000131.1 GCA_016287985.1 Candidatus Gastranaerophilales bacterium | reverse complement strand
CGACCTGAAAAGACGGATTTTCGGTAGTAGAGCCGATTAAGAACAATGTCCCGTTTTCAAGATGAGGCAATAATGCATCCTGTTGTGTTTTTGAATAACGATGAATTTCATCAATAAACAGAATCGTTTTTTGTCCTGCTCTGAGAGCTTCCCGTGCTTTTTCTACAGTATCTTTGATTTCTTTAACACCGGATGAAACGGCAGAAAGTTCAATGAACTGCGCATTTACATTAGTAGCAATTAATCGCGCAAGTGTTGTCTTTCCGCATCCGGGTGTTCCCCATAAAATTAACGAAAAAAGTCTTTGGGTTTTTAATAAATTCAAAAGCGGAGAATTTGGTGCAACAACATTAGACTGACCCAAAAACTCATCTAACGTTTTAGGTCGCATAATTTCCGCAAGCGGAATTTGCTTATTTAATTCTTCAAGTTGCGTAAACAAATCCATAATAATACCCTTATTTAGCAAAAAAGGGCAGTCTAAAAGAACCGCCCATTTTGATGTTAATTTATAAAACTATTTAGCGTATCTGACGCCCATCGGGTCAATACCGTAAATATGCACATTGTCTCTAATTTCAAAATTTATAGGGACATAGGCTGTTTTTGAACATGTTTGTAATGTCCAAATTTCTTGCCATTTGTTGTCTACTCTTTCTTTAGATACTTTGGTATCAATGATTGAAAATGAGGTACAGTCAGTAGGTGCAATTCTGTGTGCAAACGCATATGCTGAGAACAGAGTTTCTCTTTGCAATTGTTCGCCTGCTATTGATGAACCAGGTAACGGTACATTCGTATTATAGCTGTATGCGAACACAGCTGATGCCATACCTGCGAGCAATAATGCTAAACATACTTTCTTTTTCATATTATATAATCCTTTCCTTTATGTCCGGTCTGTGAATATTATATCATAAAACTACTTATTGCTGTCAAACATTTGTTTTATTCCGTCAACAGAACTTAATATTCCGGTAGCTTCATAAGGCATATAGACGACTTTGTTATCTTTTCCGCTTGTAATGGCTTTCATTGTTTCAAGATATTTCATTGCAATCAAATACTTATCAGGTTGACCTTTATCTGCAAGAGCATTAATAATTCTCTGAATAGCTTCTTTTTCACCATCTGCTTCAAGGATTCTTGCTTGAGCAACACCTTCTGCTCTGAGAATATTCGATTGCTTCTCACCTTCTGCCCTGTTAATTGCAGCTTCTTTTTCACCTTCTGCTCTTAAAACAGCTGATTTCTTTTCTCCTTCAGCTTCCAATATAGCCGCACGTCTGTCACGCTCAGCCTTCATTTGTTTTTCCATCGCTGTTTGAATATCTTTTGGAGGGATAATATCTTGTAATTCAACACGATTAACTTTTACGCCCCATTTATTTGTTGCGTCATCAAGAATTGCACGCAATTCATGGTTAATCTTATCACGTGAAACAAGAGATTCATCCAAATCTAATTGCCCGACAAGGTTTCTTAAGTTTGTTTGAGTCAGTTTTTCAATAGCTTCAGGAAGATTTTGAATTTCATAAACTGCAGATTTCGGGTCAACAATTTGGAAATACAAAAGGGCATTAATGCTGATTGAAACATTATCTTTTGTAATAACGTTTTGTCTTGGAAAATCATAAACAGCTTCTCTTAAGTCAATTCTCGTCTTTTTTTGTATTACGGAATAGCTTGTTCCGTCGAAACCTCTCTGTACAACTTTCCAATCAATTGCACGAGGAACTTCATAAATTGGAACAATCCAGTTAAAACCGGACTCTAAGATTCTACTAAATTTACCAAATCTTTCAATTACAACCACTTCTGCTTGTTGAACAATAACAACACCTTTCGCAACGAAGATTAGCACAAGTACCAGAATAAATAAACCCAATGGGAACATAAAACTCCTCCTTTTAATTATTAATCGTCAATCTTTTTTACATACATTATTATGCTTTCATTCCTAACAATTCGCACGTTAACTCCGGCAGGAATGACACTCCCGTCATCACTTCTTGCTTCCCACCTTTCGCCGTAAATATTAATAACACCGTTAGAATCTGTAATCTCAGAATCGGTTTTAACTACTTTGTCAATATACTTGCTATTTATACCTGTTTCTTGAGATTTATTAAATTTTTTAATTAAAATCGGACGTAAAAATATAAATGAAACAAACGATAGGACTGAAAATATTAGAACTAAGGTAAATACGTTATGCACATAAATGGCTATCGGAACGCATATAAACGAAGCCAAAGCAAAATTCAAAAAGAACATGCTGGGCGTAAACATTTCAAGTATAAGGAAAGCAATCCCTATAATACCAAACAATTGCCACATTAACATAAAGCCTCTCCCCCTTAAGTTATTCGCCGATTAAAGCATTAATATCTGCAACCATTGCATCCGGATCAAATCCGTGAACACGAGCACCTGCTTCAAGGTTCTCGAATCTTGCTGCAGCACAGCCTAAACAGCCCATTCCGTATTTTTGAAAAACTTCAACTGATTCGGGATGAGCCTGTACAATCTCCATAATCCCCATTTCTTTAGTAACTTTTGCCATAATTTATACTCCTATTCTTGATTTTCTAAAACCAATCATTAATACATCAATGTGATTATATCATACAAAAGAAAGGATTAAAATATGGAATTTCTAAAAAGAATATTTAAAGATAATTCTGTAATCGGCTTAAGCGGACTAAGGAAGAGGAGTGAATTTGTTAAAGTAAACATACCTGAATCGTACAAGAAAACATACATTTCACAGGTTAGTAATAATTATTTACTAATCTGATTCAGAATTTTATTGCAGTCAAAAAATACATGCTGTATAATTGTGTTAGTTTAAATTATCTAAGAGGAGCATGTATGAAAAAATCAGGTTTTACTTTAGCGGAAGTTTTAATTGCAGTAGGAATTATAGGTGTTATGGGAGCTATTATGGCAACAACATTTAATAATGTTAAACCTGATAGAACCAAGTTTTTGTATCTAAAAGCCTATGACGGATTAAAAGCGAGTATCAATGCAATGATTTATGATTCACATATATATTCAAAGTCATATAATGTTCAGAGTGGTGGACAATGCTTAAGTTATGATGTTAGTTATTATCCGCTTCTGAATTTTTCTGCGCCGGTAAATCCTGATTTTAGTGATATTCCTGCTGGTCAATTTAAATTTGCTAATCTCTTAAGAGAGTCTTTAAACGGACAAGGGAATGTATGCAAAGCCGATAATTGTTCATTTACTACTAAGCCTGGCAATTTATTGTGGACAATTCAAACTAATCCAGCCGGTCTCACAACTGCTCCAACGGATTCTGTTGATTATGATATAAATGTACAGTTGCAAATTACAGGTAATAATAACACTAGAAGAACATTTTTGTTCCATGTTTATGCTGACGGTACTGTAAGACCGGATGATGGTGATGACGGGTTTAGGTACATCATGCACAGAACAAATCTAAGGAGCCAAAATGATGATTTATCTGGAACTTTGAGTATTCATGGTGCGCCTAATCCTATTCAGGTTATGCAAGACGGTACAGATACTGATAATATAAACTATACTACTGTACCACCCGAAGAATGCAATTAATGTACCTGTTAGTTAATTATTTCCCTAAATAGCGGCTAAACAATGATAATAATGCGTTTAAATTTCCATCGTTTGATGTTAAAACATCGCTTCCGCTGGTAGAAGATGACCAGAATCCTTTATCATTGATAATTGATAGTATATCGTCTTTCGTAATTTTGCTTGTAGTGTCATTAATATTTTCACCGAAAGCGCTTATTGATGTATCAATAATGTTCGCAGTATCACGCTGAGATGCACCTTTTGTTTCGAGAGTTTCTGCAAGCTCATTTAATGCGCCTTCATCTTTTAACACATTTTCAGCTACAGGATATTTCTTCAAATGGAATTTTAAGCATGAAACCAATTCCTTCTTTGAAGGAAGCGGAATTTCAACAATATTTCCTAACCTGCTTAATGTTGCTGAATCCAGTCTTGCACTGTGCGGGTCAATATTAGTTGTACCGACTATAGTTATATTCGGGCAATCTTTTATTAAATCCACACCGTTTAAGAATGCAGTTCTGTTTTGTCCAAGATGTTCATTATTTACACCTAATTTTTCAACATTATTAATTAAAGAATCAATTTCATTGAATGTAATTACGTATTGTTTACTCGGATTTTTCTTCGCTAATTTATAAAATTCTTTAAATTTGTGTGTTATATTAACCGCTGTTTTACCTACGTATTCCGAAGAAAGTTCGGAGAACTGAACTTCCGCATATTCAGCATTCAAAGCTTTTGCCATAATTTTTGCCGAAAGTGATTTACCTGTTCCCGGTGCACCCCAGAATAAATACATATTTGCAACTTGATTTAGACCTAAATATTCACGTACTTCTTTTGATTTTTTTGATAAGTTTAATCTTCTGCGAACAGCATCTCTTACATTTTTATTAACACAGTCATCATCATATTTTGGAATATCGTTTCCTAATTTCCTCCAAACTGTTTTTCCGCCGTTACCTCTGCCAAGTACAAACTGATAAATAGTAATACCTGCCATAGCTAAAAAAGCCGCAGTCATTAGTG
>JAEEXX010000130.1 GCA_016287985.1 Candidatus Gastranaerophilales bacterium | reverse complement strand
TACGCATTAATATCATAAACTGCCACAGTAGCCATGTTATTTGCCTCTCTTGTACTGTCAGGTGCTATGTCTTACATATATATAAAGTATAGAATCAGTTTATAATTTCAAAAATTAATTATATATTTACAAAACTTAACATTAAAAGAACAGAAAAAATCTGAGTAAACGTGTACCCCTTTGATAACTTTCTTCTATGCTGTTTTCAAGATTTTACAATTCTAATCGGATTTTGAACGAATCAATAATGTGAAGTTTTGTAAAAAAAGTCATATTTTATTGACAAATAAAAATATTTTTGAGTTTTAATTTTAGCGTAAGTTAAAAATACTGAGGTCATAATATGTCATTAACAGTAAACAATATTTCACCACAACAAGTTACATTTCGTGGTGCTAAACCTAATCCAAGAGCTTGTACGGAAGGAGTGAAACATCTTCAAGAAAGCACAAAACCTGTCAACTGCAATTATATTGCTGGTTTGATAGGCTGGGCTGCATTACTTATTGGGCTAATTGGTGGCATAACTTATGGCATTAAGGAATTGATAAAAGACAAACATCATTCTGAAATAAACTCTATGCCTGTAAATAACACTGAAAATATCACTAGAACAATAGAATATAAAAATGACTAATTAATTGTTGTTTTGTGCTAGAATATCTATATGATAGGTTATAGAGAGTATATTTCGGTTGTGAAAATTTTTGTATTATTTATAGTCCTGTTATTGAATGTAATATTTGTTGAAGCTGAAGATGGTTTGCGAACAATATTTTTAAATAACCGTGCGATAATTTGCGGAATAAATATCAGGAATTTTAATTCACAGGATTCTGACGGAAATGGAATTATTGATGATAATGAAGTAAAGGGTAATTTTATAAATGCAGTTAAGCGATTAGATGAAATAAAAGCCCTTGGAATTAATACACTACATGTCCTTCCAATTACTCCAACCGGGAAATTAAAAGCGCTAGGTACGGCAGGTTCTTTGTATGCTTTATCAGATTTTAATTCTATTAACGAGCAGTTGGTTGATAAAACTTCCGATTTATTGCCTATTGAACAAGCAAAATTTTTCATAGATGAAGCCCACAAGAGAGATATAAAAATAATAGTTGATTTACCCAGTTGCGGCGCATATGACTTATTTTTAAAACACCCCGAGTTTTTTTTAAAAGATGACAAACAATTGTCTATAGTGCCCTCAGATTGGACTGATGTGCGTCTTTTTAATACGGGAGACAACAGTAATCTTAATGGTGATGTTATTAATATTCATAAGAAGTTTATTGATATGTTAATAGATATTGGTGCAGATGGGGTTAGAGCAGATGTTGCAACAATAAAACCTTCAAAATTCTGGGAAGAAATTATAAATTATGCAAGGAACAAAAATCCGGAGTTCTTATTTCTTGCTGAAGCCTCAGACTCTTGGAGAGAACCTCCATCTAAATATGCTCAATTTACACCGTTTGATAAATTATTGGAGTCCGGTTTTGATGGTTACTACGGAAGTTTTTTTTATCTAAAAGATTGGAAAAACGCTTCTGAATTATATGATCATGTTAAATTTAATAAAAAGCTCTTTGATTCATATAAAGAAGGTAAGAGTGCAATTTTATCATTTACTACGCATGATGAAATAAGCCCAATTATCCTGCATGGTGAAAACTTTTCAAAAATGATATGTTGGTTAGAAGCTACCTTACCTTTTAATCCCTATATAATAGACGGATTTCAAACCGGTGATGATTACATTTATCCCCTTGGAAATTCAAAAGCTTCAAAAACTGAAACTGACGATGATTATTATTTTGTACACAGAGGGAAGCTTGATATTTTCAATTTTTCAAGAAAACCCGAAGGCAAATACACTGCAATAGCTGATGAATATAAAAATGCAATGAATTTTCGCAATACTCATTCAGACCAAATAACTTTGGGAAATTTTGTACCATTAAAGACAAATTTTCAAAACATTTTTGCATATGCAAGATGCTATGAAGGCGTATCAATTATAGTTATCGGAAATTTGAATTATGAAAATTCATTTAAAAAAGTTTTAATTAAAATTCCGGGTTTAAATAAAAAAAGTGATATCAAATTAATTAAAGGTAACAAAGATTATAAAATTCACAGAGGGAAGTTATATACAAATTTAGAAAGAGGAGATATTAAGGTTTTACTAATCGAAAACTTTTCTCTATAATAATACATAGTTTCAATATATAAGCAGGAGAAAATATTAATGAAACAGCGAATAATGTCAGGAATGAGACCAACGGGAAAATTACATTTGGGTCATTATCTTGGAGTTATAGATAACTGGGTGAGACTTCAAGACGATTATGATTGTTTTTATCAAGTGGCTGACTGGCATGCGCTTACGACTAAATATGATAAAACAGAATCATTAAGACAAGACGTGCTCGATGTCGTAATGGATTGGCTCGCATGCGGAATTGATCCGAATAAATCCACTGTGTATGTTCAATCGCTTGTTCCTGAAACCGCTGAATTACACATATATTTAAGCATGATAACCCCGCAAAATTGGGTGGAAAGAGACCCCACATTAAAAGATATGGCAAAAATTCTTAAAACGAAAGAAGGTATAGGTACTCAAGTAAATTATGGACTAATGGGTTATCCGGTATTGATGACCGCTGATATTTTATTGTTTAATGCTGATTTTGTTCCTGTAGGAATCGATCAAGTTGCGCATGTTGAACTTTCAAGAGACATAGCAAGAAGATTTAATTATGTATATCATACGGATTTCTTTAAAGAACCTCAACCGAAATTGAATAAATGTTCTTTACTTTGCGGGCTTGACGGCAATAAAATGGGCAAATCTTTTAATAATGATATAAAAATTTCAGATTCTGAAGAAATTACCTCTAAAAAAGTTATGACTGCAATAACTGACAGAAGCCGAATTAAAAGAGATGACCCGGGACACCCTGATGAATGCGAAGTTGTTTATAAATACTGGAAAATATTTGGTGAAGAAAAAGAAGTTAAATGTGTTGAGTCAGAATGCGAAGCCGGTTCACGAGGTTGTGCTGACTGCAAACGACAATTGGCTAAAAAAATTAATGACAAAATGTCTGAAATAAGAGAAAAAAGAAAATATTATGAAGCTCATCCGAATGAAGTTGAAGAAATAATAAAATACGGTTCAGACAAGGCAAGAAAAGAAGCAAAAATTACATTAGAAAGAGTTCGTGAATTGGTTAAGATGTATTAAAAAATAAAAAGGCTTACTTTTGTAAGCCTATATGTTGGAAAAAAGGAAATATTGTATTAAAACTTTTTGTTATTAACCGCCCCAGTTAAACACTTTTATTGCATCATCAATAAATGTTTTTATTGATTCCATTTCTGCATTAATTGCATCCAACTCTGTCTTTAAATTTTCCATATCTATATCAATAAATGATTCCTTTTCACTAATTCGCTGTTTTTCTGCTTCATACCAGGCAGTAATTTCTTGTCTCGTATCAGAGTCCGTGCGTGTTGTCATCTCACCGGCTGTTATAAAGTATGTTAATGTTGCTTCCGGGTCATATTGTCCATACTCATTTACAGAAGCTAATTGAAAAGTTCCTGATGTCAAAGAATCGGAAACATAGTCATCATTATTTGTCATAAATTGGTTATATTCAGTAGTCCAGCCGTTATTTGCCGCAGCCTGAAATATAGGATAATAGAAATTAATAATTTCCTGAATTTTTTCATTAAGATAATCTGCGGTGTTGACATTTGTTGAGCCTGTGACTTCACCGGATAATGTATTATGAACCGTCGCTGACCATGTGTGTTCCGCAATACCATTTCTAAATGCTTCTTCGTCAAGCATATTATTGGGGCAAAGTGCTGCCAGAATAGCAGGTATGTAGTCCTCATCAAACGCAGGGCCTACGCCGTTATTATTTAATGCAGCACCCGGCACTGCTGATAATATGGCATTAGCGTATGTATCGGACATTACAACTTGTCCCTTCCAATCAGTCAATATCATTTGAGCGTTGCTTTTTAGAGGTCTTGTGTTATTAATAATAGCAAAATAGTCTTGTCCATACCCCATAATATAATTGTAGTTAATCTTGCTATATTGTCCGTTTGCAAAAAATGCAATGTTTTTATTTGATAATCTTTGCTGGTATTCGCTTGATAATTGAGACATTTCACGAGTCAACAACATCTTTCTTGCAGCATCTACAGCAATATTTCTCTCAATTGTGCCCTTTCGATTTGTGAGAGTTAATTGCATTAATTGTGGTGCTGCTAATCCCATAATTCTTTCCTTTAATATTTCCTTTAATTTATATATCGGCATTTTTTTGGAAATCTTTAGTGTTTAAGAATAAAAATTTACAAAACTTAACAAACAAAATAAATTAGGCAATTTTTAATTTCGTTTTGTTTTACATGATATGAAGTGTAAGTTTAGGAGTCGTTATGTTATCAAAAATTACCCCAGTAAAATTACAAAATGTAAATTTTTGCAGAACAGAGTCCGCTGACAATAGCAGGCAAAACGCAACTATGCAGACTCAAGATGCAGATACGTTTAATAAAATGGTTGCGGATAGGCAGAAGTTGATGGATAAAGAAGAG
>JAEEXX010000017.1 GCA_016287985.1 Candidatus Gastranaerophilales bacterium | reverse complement strand
TGCTCTCAAATTTACACCTGTAATTGAACCGTTAAGCGCCAAGGCTGATTCTAAAACCCCTTTATTAACAGTTCTTTGTTTAAAGATGGGGTTTCCGTCTATAATTTTTTCGTAATCCTTAATTTTTTGTGGAAGGATTTTTAAAAATTCTTCCACATCTTCTATATCAAAAATATCTCTTCTCACGCCGCCAAAAACGAAATAATTGTTCATCATTCTTTGTCCGGTAATTTTTTCAAAGTATTTTAGGATAAGCTCCCTTTCTCTGAATGCATAGAAAAATGGGGAAACTGCTCCTAAATCCATAAGGAATGCCCCAATCCATAACAAGTGAGAAGCAATTCTGTTGAGTTCAAGCATAAGTACACGAATAGCTTTTATTTTGGGTGATAGTTCTATTCCGCAAGCTTGTTCAATATTTCTGCATAAAAGTTCCGAATAGAAAAATCCTGCCAGATAATCAATTCTGTCTACAAGCGGTAAATATTGGATATAAGTTAATTTTTCCGCCATTTTTTCCATTCCTCGATGCAAATAGCCAACATCCGGCTTGCAAGAAAGGATTTTTTCACCCTCAAGTTCAAGTATTAGCCTCAACACACCATGTGTGGAAGGGTGTTGCGGTCCTAAGTTTAATTTTAGGATACTTGCTTTATTCATTGTTCCAGCTTAACCTTTCATCATTCTCCGTATAATCTTTTTTTAAAGGATATCCCTGCCATGATTCCGGCATATAAAGCCGTTCCAACTCATCATTTGATATAAAATTGATTCCAAATAAATCGTAAATCTCTTTTTCATCAGCAACGGCAGAATCAAAAATTTTCGATACACTTTTTGTTTCATTATGTACGATAGTTGAAATCAGGACTTCTTCTTCGTTTTCTACCGAATATAGTCTGTATATTAATTCAATTCCTTTTTCTTTTTTGTCAATGGCTATAATTTCTTTTAGCATGTCAAATCCGTAATTATCACGGATGAACTCCAAAGTTTTATCTATGTCAGAATTGATAACAATTTTGTTATCAATCAGTTCGCAATTATTAAAAATATTTTTGAATTCGTCTAAATTCATTAAGTTTCACTTTCTTTATTCAATTCCTAGTTTTGTTATATTTAATCCTTGATTTTCAACTAAAATTCCGCAGGATTCTTTGAGTTTTGCCGTGTGACTATTCACAAAATCTTTTCTTTTAAGTATTGACTCACCTTTAATTTTTTCTTGCAATTTTCGGATGGCATCGATTAGCGCCTCCGGTTTTGGCGGACACATTGGCAGGTAAATATCCACAGGAATAATTTTATCAATACCTTTAACCACGGAATAGGACGTTTGAGCGAACATTCCGCCTCCGCAAGTACAAGCGCCCATTGCTATAACATACTTAGGCTCTGCCATCTGTTCATATAATCTCAATAAAACGGGTGCCATTTTATGTGTGATTGTTCCTGCACAAATTAACAAATCTGCTTGTCTTGGAGAACCTCTGAAAACTTCGGAGCCGAATCTGGCTATATCATTATTTGAGGCTACAGTCTGCATCATTTCAATCCCGCAGCATGAGGTGGCAAATGTAAGCGGCCAAAGTGAATTTGCTCTGCTTTGATTCAGAATATAATCAATAGAAGTTACTATTATATTCATACTAGTTCCACCTCAAAAAGTTTCTTTTTATAACAAAAAATAATCCCAAAAGTAAAATTAACAGAAACAAAAAAGCTTCAAAAATTGCGAATATCCCTAAAGAATCTATTGACACAGCAAACGGATACAGAAAGATTGTTTCTATATCAAAGATTAGAAAAAGTATTGCGTAATGAAAATACTTAATATCAAACCTTACTCTTGAGTCATTAAAGGGAATTGTTCCGCATTCATAAGTTGTGACTTTGCCAGGTGTGTTTTTTTTATACTGGCAAATAAAACCGGCAACGACCATTGCTACAGCAAAAATTGCTGACATAGCGATAAACACAACTAAACACATAAGCTCTTTCAATGCGGTTTTCCTCTCCCTATATTTTTGCTTAAAAGCATTTTTGTTACAATAGATTATTATACAATATTAAGATAAATTTATGCGACAATTATACAGGACAAATTTGTTATTATTCCATTTGGATGTATTCAAATAGTATTTAGTAATTATGTAGTCAACCCAATTTTTTTTCTTTCTGCTTCCCTATACTTAGATAGAAATTTTTCGTTTTTCTCTTACTTTGAATGTGTTGCAGTGCTAATCAGATTTTTTCTGTATCATATGTATTAAGTTTTGTAACATTTTCAACTAAAAATGAAATCACTTGGGGTTTTATATACTTTATATATATGTAAGATATTGATAGGATTATTGCGTAAGATGTCAGCAGATTATTTACAATATATTGGTCAAATTTCAACTGCATTAAATCAAAACGGTGAATCAGGCAGTATATCGTTAAACGGTAATAAATTTTCTGCGGGTTGGTTTTTGGATGCAATATCCGGCAATGGCACAAATAATGGAACAGGCTCCGGGAATTCTTCAACTTTTGATTGGGCAAGTGTAATAAATTCCGTAATGAAAATTGTTGGACAAATTTTCGCACAGCGTGATGTTGACAGCAGTAAAAAGAAAATTGACGAAGGTAACAATAAGGGCGAGAAAGTAAATAACGAAACAAGTGATAAAATTAATGAAATTATAAGCCAAATCAATACTGATATTGAATCTATTCAAACAGCAATTTCGAAGATTGAACAACTCTGCGGAAGCGAAGGGTTAGAGGCTGCAAAAGAGCAATTAGAAGATACAAAATCGCGAATTCAAAAAGCATTGGATATAATTAATAATCCGGATGCAAATGAAACAGATAAAAAGAGTGCTTTAGTTGAATTAGAAGCGTGCAGTGAACTAATTTCGCAATTATTAGCACAAGTAGATTTAATTCAGCAATCAGTAACAGAACAAACTCAAGGTGTGCAGCAATATACAGAATCAATAGAAACTCAACAAGGTATAGCCGAACAGACTATAGAAACGGCTCTTCAAACTATTGAAAATATTGTTGTAGAAACATCAGCAGAAGGAACTAAAAATGTTAAATATATAGCAGAAGGTGGTGAAGAAATTGCCCTTGGGGTTGAAGCCCAGGCTGCAGCCGCAACTATTGAAGCAGGGACCCTCGGAATGGGTACCGCAGTCGCAGCTTCTGCGGAAGAAAAAGCTTTAAAGTTAATTGATAACGGAAAGACCCATATTTCAGGCGGCAGTGAAAATCTAACTTCATTAGGAAGTGCTCTTAATAATTTGGGTGGCAAGATGGCAACTGTTTCCAGTTATACAACTGCTATAGGTGATGCTCTTGGTTTAGCACAAGGCATAATCGGAGAATACTCCACCTCTGTAAGTGATATCCTAACTTCAGTCGGAAGTTGGAATACCGTAAGAACAGCCAATAATGAACTTAGCATTGCAATCAGTGATTATAAAGAAAATATTGAAAAAAGCGAAAAGAGCAGTATAGAATTTATTAATTTTGATGTCAGCAAATTTGAGCTCGAAACAGCTTAATTACACTTCCATCTTTCTGTTGTGTTCATAATCATATGTTCCGGGAAATACATTTAATCCGGTCTTTTTACGTGTCATTAAATACTGCATTTTAGGTATTAACGTTGACAGGAACAAGGCTGCGAATGCGAATCCTGCGGCGAAGTTAATTCCGCTGTATGTTATGTTTTTATTTTTAACCCTACTTAGCAATTCTTTATTAACTTTGCCATCTTTTGCTTGTTTACAAATATCTGATATGTAATCATTCATCTGAGATTTTAATTTGTACAATTTTTTATTAGATACGTATTTGAACAGATCAGCGCTTGCATCTTTCGTGAAATCTCTGAACGCCTTGTCTAACAGTTCAGGGTTATTTATTTCAGCAACATTAATAGCATCAATAATTTGCTGTTTGGTAACAACGGCTTCACCTTCTCTAAGCGGTTGAAGTTTAGACATTTCACGAATTCTGGCCATAATATCTTTGTCAAACTTGCCTTCTAAATCACTTACTTTTGCAACTTTTAGAGGTTCGATTTGTTTCTTTCTCAATTTGTTTCCGAGTTTTTCAAGCCAAGACAATCTACCTTCCTCAAATTTAATACCTTCAGGAAGGTTTATTGCTAATTCATCAATACCTTGTGCAAGTTTTTTGAATTCTTCTAACGTTAAAGATTTACCTTCTGGTATCAATTTGGACAGATATCCGTCCAATATATTCGCAGTTTGAGGATTCAAACGAGTTGCCCTTCCGCTTTCTATGAGGTTAAGGAGATTTCCTACATGACCACTTGCCCACATATAGAAATATATTGAACCTAAATCTCTGAATGCGATTTCGTTTCTTTCTTCTTTTGTTCTGGCATTAATCATTCTTCCGCCTGCGACACCAAAGTCTGTTGATAATAATTTACCGGTATTTGTATTTTCTATAGCATTAGTAAATACATTCAATGCTGCGACACCCGAACCTTTGAATGCCATATTCTCTTTAGTCGTATCTGAGTCAATTTCAGAGATCACATCCAATCTTGTTTTTGAATCTGATTCTGCGGTTATATTTGCTGTATTCATCATTACAGCTGAATCACTTTGACTCCTTTTTTCTGCCAGTTCTTTTTCTTTTTGGTCATGCAAAATTACTTTTGTTAGATAGTGATTCAACCTTGGTACAACAAATCCAATAAATAAGTTAGCAATTATAATACTTGTGGCAACTTTACCAAATTTTAATGCTGCGACTTTGTTTGCAGAAATGTTTGGTTTTTTAATGCCATCCTTCATATAATTTTTAAACGGAGTTCGTAGTATTTTATCGGTACCGACATCAAAAGTCTTACCCGGAGTGCCAAGGTATTTGCCTAAAATTTTGTCTCCCCATTCATTTAGGACTTTCACACCCCATAGCCAAACAATTGCACCTGTGGTTTCTTCTATTATACGTTCTCTTGCTTCTTCTTTCCCGCCTCTTTTATATGCTTGTATTGTTCTTCCGCCTGTAACAGTACATTCCAACGCAATGATTGGCGGCAAAGCATCAGCTTTGGTCATATTAGTGATAAAGTTTGCAAGACCGGCACCGCCTCTCGCAAAAGTTATATGACTATTGTTATCAATTGGGTTCAATTCGCTACCTTTCAATATGTCGGCTGTCTTATTAAAACATGTAAAAGGGCAGATTTGCTATTTTTTAGTGTAATTGTTACAAATCTAAATATTTCGATTTAAATTAACAATCATTGCTTGCATTTAGATTTTGTTTTGTTTAATATTTTCACATATGTACATTAGTCAAGATATAAAGGAATAGCAAAATGAATCCTATTATTAAAAATTTAGAATCAGAGTACACAAACAGAGAAATTCCGGAAATGAACCCGGGTGATACCGTTAAGGTTTTTTGCAAGATTGTTGAAGGAAATAAGGAAAGAATTCAAGCATACGAAGGTGCGATAATTGCAGAACACGGTTCCGGAATTAATAAAACAATTACTGTAAGAAAAGTTTTCCAAGGTGTTGGCGTTGAAAGAGTATTCTTGGTATACTCTCCTCGTATCGACAAGATACAAGTGCTTAGAAAAGGTGATGTAAAACGTGCTAAGTTGTATTACTTGAGAGAACGTTCAGGAAAAGCAACACGTATTAAGGAAAAAATTGAAAAAAGATAAACTTCACATTCACTGGTATCCCGGTCACATAGCTAAAGCCGAACACCAGCTTAAAGAGAAATTGAGTTTGGTTGATGTTGTGATTGAGGTTCGTGATGCGAGGTTGCCTTTAAGTAGCAGTTATAAAGATATAAAGAAGCTTTTGGGAGAAAAACCAAGGCTTCTTTTGTTGAATAAAGCTGATTTGGTTGACAGAGATGAACTAAATGCATGGGTTAATTACTTAATTCAAATTACTGGCTGCACGGTTATTCCATCTGAAACAAAAGGGAATTCAAATTTAAACAAGGTGACGGAAGAAGCGATAAAGCTATCCGAACCTAAAATCAAGTCATTAATGGAAAAAGGATTATTGAGACGACCTGCAAGGGCAATGGTTGTTGGTATGCCCAATGTCGGAAAATCCAGTGTAATAAACAAATTAACAAAATCTTCTAAAACAAAAATAGGTGCAAAGGCAGGTGTGACAAGACAACAACAGTGGGTAAGAATAAATCCAAAACTTGAACTTTTGGATACGCCGGGAATTATACCGACCAGACAGGATGACCAGCTTCAGGCGGTTAAGCTAGCGTTTGTAAATTCGATTTCAGAAAATGCGTATTCGCCGGAACCTGTTGCTCAGGTCTTTTTAGAAATGATTAATTCCGGAAAGTACAAGGAAGCTGCTGTAAATTATTACAAAACAGATGATTTGACTCTCGAGGGTATTGCACTTAGCAGAAACTGGCTTATGAAAGGTGATTTACCAGATACTGAAAGAACTGCCAAATTTGTGTTAAAAGACTTTCGAGAGGGAAGAATCGGTAAATTTATTCTTGATGAAATTCCCTGTTGAAAATTAAACTCCCCATTTGTTACGAAGCCTGGCTAATATATTTTTCCTTTGCATATCTTTTATTGCGAAATCAAGTTCTTCTTTTAATCTTGCAGTTGAACTTCCTTTTTTGAAGGCAATTCCGTATGGTTCGCTAGAATATCTTTGTGGTAGCAACTTGACATCTTTATCTTCCATTGAAAATCTTTTCAAAATCGTATCATCTGAAGTTATTGCATTTACTCTGCCTGATTTGAGAGCGTTATAAGCTTCTTGATAGGTTTTAAAGCCTTGTATATATGCTGTGGGTACCAAGCGCTGAATGTTACTTTCCGCAGTGGTACCAAATATAACACCTATACTTTGTCCTGCAAGATCTTGCATACCTTTGATTTCACTGCTTGACTTTACCATAACTGCTTGTCCTGCTCTGTCATACGATATTGAAAAGTCTACGACTTGCTGTCTTTGGGGAGTTATTGTTACTGTTGAAATAACCATATCAACTTCCCCTGTAGAAGCCTTTAAAAGTCTATTTGCTGGTGTTACAGGAATAAATTCCACTTTTTGAGGGTTTTTGACTAAATATTGTGCAATATATGCGGCTAAATCAGCATCATAACCAATAATATTTCCCTCTTTATCATAAAATCCAAAGGGTCTTGAATCTGTGTTTATTCCTACTTTAATATATCCTCTTTGTGCAATTTCATTATATAAATTACCTTCTTCAAACTCATCATTTGAATTAAAAAGCAAAATATATACAGCAGAGATTGCAATAAAAGCAACGATTAAAAAGAATCCGAGTTTTTTCATTACAATGCCTTTATTTCATCTAATTTAGGCTTTCTTCCGCAAGACTTGTCTTCATCACAAAAACCATATCTTTCGCATTTTGGAACTAAATACGGTTTTAACCAAGGTTCTTCCTTAATAAGTTCATCGCACATTGCTTTGACCATTTGCCTGATTTCGTATTGAGCTCTTGAACAAAGCCTTAGATTCGCAATATGAATTAATTCTCTAAGATTAAGGCTTGCGACTATAGAAGTTGCGGCAGCGTTGGGAAGTACTGCTCTTGCATCCTCTGCAGGTATTCCCGCATCTGTAAATTCACAATAGAGTTTGGATATTTCACCCATAAAATTAACAAATTTTTCTTTTAATTCTTTGTTTCGCTCAATTGTGGGCGGGATTAGGTAATCAAATTGACCTTTTTCTTTAACATATCTTTGTGATTTTTGAGAAAAAGACATGTGTCTGTGGCGCACAAGTTGGTGAGTGCAGGCTCTTGAAACATTCGAAATTGCAAAAGTTACCTGAATATGTTCTATAGTTGAATAATGTCCGGATGATATAACTCTTTCAATGAGTTTCAGCATTTTTTCTTCATCATCCGTGCTGTTATAGATATTGAAAGGAGTATCTGCACTGTAGCATGTTCGGCAGGCCGTATAAACAGTCTTAAGCATATTTTCCGGTTTTGAAATTAAGTGAACAACCGGCTTGTTATTCTCTTCCATAATTCTCTCTCTTTTTTAATTTTAGCTATTGAAATGATACTGTTGAAGCACTTGCAGCTTCTTCATAAGGATTTTCCGTCCCTGATGCTTGTGCAGCTGCGTATGCGGTTTCAAAAATCTCATCAGAATTTTCTGCAATTTGAGGGTTTTCAACTAAAGTTTTTAAATCTCCGTTAATGTTATCATTTCCTTTAAATAACATTGAACGACCAATTACTTCAGCTTTTCCGTCAGAAAAATCTTTCAATTGCGGGAGTTCTTCCTGTGTAGGTTCATCTTGTTTAATTTCTGAATTCTGCTTTTGGATATTTCCGAAATTAACTTGATTTACACTAAATTTAGGACCGTCTATTTCACCCATATTTACCTCGCTTATAATATTAAATTATACCATGTTATATTTTTATCAACTATCCGTTTATACTAAAACCTATAATAAAAAATTTTTGCTAGCTATTGCAAAAATCGTTACAAAATTTAACGTAAAAAATCGAAAATCGAAAAATGTAAATTTTTGTAACGATTTGTCAAATACTCTTAAAGTTTTCCTAAAAAATGCCGATAAAACATGCAGGAAAATCCGGAGGGATAATGTCTGACATAACTGTTAATATAGAACAAGCTTTAAGGCAGCCAAATTATGCAAAGGCCTTGTGGTTAAATTATCACAAGGGTTCTAATACACTTAATATTTCAGACTTTGATATAGGCAGAATAGAAGCAACATGGGAAAATTTGATACCAAAATGGCAACAATCATCTGTTGTAGATGAAAATGTGTACGATTTTGAGTTTTCTCTGGATGATTGGAATAATGCTGTAGAAGAAGGAGAAGAACAAGGCAAAAATTTAACCGGATATGAAGCAACCGGCTGGCAAAAAACCGGACAAATAGCCAGATGTGCCGCTGATGGAACAATAGCGGCAGCAACAGGTTTGCATGCAGCATATAACGGCACCAAAGGTGTGGTCAATTTCGGAGGACAACTTTTGGGCAAAGGTTCGAGTGCAGCAAGCAGCGGAGTAAAAACCGTTAGTACAGGAACTTCCGGTATAAATATCATAAACAGCGGCCCTGGTGATAGTTCTATTATTTCCCCAGAAGCTTTTGGAGAAGAAGGCATGCAAATAGGAACGCAAGCAGGAACTCAAGCTGGTGGTGAAGTTGCTAAAAAAACAATTACAGATGCATTTTTACTTATAGCATGCGCTTTCGATGTTACAAATGCTGCATGGTATCTGGCAAGCAAGCCTAATGAAGAGCAATCAAATGCCGTAAATGCACTTGCAGAGGATATGGGCAACCAGCAAGCAGCAACAATGGGAGCTCAAAACGACCTTGTAACAATGGATGATGAACTTCAAACGGCGGCGGATGAAGCGTATGTCGTTAATGATGATGCGAATACTTATATGGGCGAGCAAAAAACCATGTACGATTTTTATGCCGGAACGTTAGAGTATTTAGAAGCGGCTAAAACTGCCGGGCATCAGTTTAATAAAGATGAATTAAAACTTTATGAAGAAAGTATACAGTACATGACTGCTATCAGTGATGATATAGGAGTTACACAGGAAAACACAACTGATGCTGTTACAGAAGTAAGTGAAAATATGTCAACTTATCAAACCGGATTTGACGAAGTCGCCGAAACGGCAGGTAATGTTCAGGGTATAACCGATTATGCAGAAAGTATTGATGAATCGACACAAACGATGTGTACGGTTGAAAAATATTCACAAATGGTAAGCGGGGGTGCCGCAGGAGTTGATGCTGTAAGAGCAGCTGCACAAGCAGCATCGTCGGCCATAACAATAGGCGGGGCAATTATATATGGTGCAGCCGCTGTGGCTTCGGCAGCAGCTGCTGTTATGGATACAAAAGCATCGGCAGAACAAGGACAGATGGCTGAACAAGCCGGTATGGAAATTGAAATGCGAGCTCAAACTCAAGATATGAACACAAATACTCAAGAATTATATGATTCAGGAATCGATAACTATGAAGCATACACCGAGTCGGTAGAAGATTTGGAAATGGAAGTTCCTGATGATATAGAGGCTCCGGAAATAGTGACATTACCTACAGAAGACCCTTCCAATGACGGAAACAATGATGATGATGAAAACAAACATCGTAAAATATAAACGATTATTGATTTAAATTATCATGTGCTAAGTTTACAGTAGTTTCGATGCTTTCATAATTATCTTCAATCTGTTCCGTTGAAAACCATATTAAGTATTCAATATTTCCAGCAGGACCTTTTATTGAGGAATATGTAAGTCCTTTTATTGTGTAATTTAAACCTTTTACACAATCTACAACGTTTTGTATGACCTGAACATGCACCTTTTTATCCCGAACGACTCCCCCTTTTTCAACAAGCTCTTTGCCTGCTTCAAATTGAGGTTTTATAAGGCAAATCATTTCGTGAAATTCCGGATTCAAAAGAGTTTTGAGGTTTGGCAAAACTTTTTCCAAAGAAATAAAAGAAAGGTCTGATACAAGTAAATCGGCTATTTGTTCGTCTCTGTCGTAAATATCTTCTCTTTTGCAGGTACGAAGATTTGTTTTTTCTATTGTTTTTACTCTTTTGTCACTTCTCACTTTCCAGTCCAATTGACCGTACCCGACATCAACTGCGTAAACAAATTTTGCACCATTTTGTAAGAGACAATCCGTAAATCCGCCCGTCGAAGCTCCGGCATCAAGACAAATTCTTCCGCTTACACCGACATCAAAACTGTCGAGAGCTTTTTTGAGTTTGAATCCGCCCCTTGAAACAAATGGCATTGATTTTACATTGAAATCATATTCCTTAGAGGGGTCAATCTGAAATCCGGCTTTTGTAATAACTTCCGTCCCTATCATGACGTTGCCCGCCAATATTGCGGCAGAAGCCTTGCTTTTGGTCTCAAAATACCCTAAATCCGTTAATACCTTATCCAAGCGTTCTTTTTTCATATTTTAAAAAACTCCTCGGCATTGGTTGAAGTTATATCAGCTATTTCTTCAAGCGTCATCTCCCGTATTTTGGCGATTTCTTCCGCAACGTATTTTACATAAGCAGGTTTGTTGGGTTTCCCTCTGTGAGGGACAGGTGTCAAATATGGTGAATCCGTTTCCAGAACCAGTTTATCGAGCGGTACTTCTTTTGCAACTTCTTTCATTTTGACTGCGTTTTTGAAAGTAACCACACCGCCTAAAGCTATATACCATCCCTCATTTACACATTCTCTCATAAATTCAACACTTCCGGAAAAGCAGTGAAAAAGAACTTTTGAACCTTTATTCTCCTGTTTTATAATATCAAAAGTGTCTTTATGAGCTTCTCTGTCATGAACAACAAGGGGTAAATTTAATTTGTTCGCAAGCCGAATTTGTTTTTTAAAAACATCCTGTTGAATATTATTAAAAGATTTATCCCAGTAGTAGTCAAGTCCGACTTCACCCACAGCGACAACTTTTTTATTTTGTGCAAGATTAATCAGTTTATTTTCGACTTCATCAGTATAAGTTTTGGCTTCCGATGGGAAAATTCCAACCATAGAATAAACATTGTCGTACATGTTTGAAATCTCAACCACCCTATCTAAAGTTTTAACTTCAACGGAGGGAATAATAACCTTTTTCACTCCATATTCTTTCATCAGAGCAATGTTTTCTTCAACTTCAGAATCAGTCGCCTGTTTTTCAGCACCGTCATCATTAAAGCTGTTCATATCAAGGTGTGCATGCGTATCAATCAAGTAGCTTTTCATAACATATTTTCCCGTATTCACAATGTTTACAGTCTTTTTTTGATGGTAAAAAATCCCCCCTGATTATTTTATCACTAATCTTTACAAGGGCATTTTCGTATTCTTCAATCAATTCTTTTGTCAAAATTGTTGAAACTTCACACTTATTTTTTAAATCAATATATACAAAAGTTACATTTTCTGTCTTAAAAAATTTATTTACACATAGCATATAAATCATTGTTTGATAGTCGTATTGAGCGTTCTTTGGAGCAGAACCGGTTTTGTAGTCTAAAATATAATAATGTCCGTTATTTTCAACAAGTGCATCAAGTCTTCCTCCAAAGAAATTATTGCCGATTTTTACCGAGAGGTTGTATTCGGTGTTAACAGTGTTAAATTTAAAATAATTTACCCCTTTTAAATATTTCCATAGCTCTGCTTCTTTATGTTCTAAAGATTTTTCCATTTTATCGATATTTTCACCTTTCAAATAATAAGAAGCAAGCGCATGAATATTTTTCCCCAGTGTAAATATATCATCGTCAACAGGCATTTGAAGACCTTTTATATACTTAAAAAAGTACTTCTTAGGACATTTTTCATATGTTTTCAGCATGTTTGGCGAAAAGATTTCCTGCATACATCACCTAACAAACGAGATATGTAAATTCTTTATCATGTTTTAAAACATTTTCAATTTCGTCAAAGTTTAAAAGCCCTTCGGTTGCTCCAAATTTTGAAACAACTGAAGCAGAATTTACAGAGGCATACATCAAAGACATACCAATATCGAATTTTGTTCTGCTCAATGCTGCACAAAAAGTTGATGCAAAAGCGTCACCTGCACCGAGAGTTGAAACGACTTCTGATGGGTATATTGGACAGAAATAATGTCTTTTCCCATCATAAGCGTATGCTCCCTTATTCCCATCTGTTATTACAATAAGCTGGTAATCTTTTACTTTCAAAGATTTAAGCATTGCTTTAATATCAGTATGAATGACATCTTTTGAAAATCTCTCCGTCTTCGTATCAGGGCGAACTACTATACCTGTTGCCATTGATGCTTCTTCTTTGTTCATAACAACAACATCAGCTGAATCAAGAATATGTTTCAAATGCTTAACCCCTTTTTTTATACTGGTTGTCCCTGCATTAAAGCATATTTTAGTTTCGTGCTTGTGTGCATAATCAACAATCGGCTCAAGAACTTTATTTGAATCGCCGTTTAGGGGAGCAACATACATAAAATCAGCCTCTTTTATAGCATCGAAGTTGATTTCTTCTTCTCTTATTTGGGCGTTAGCCCCTCTGTGGGCGAGAACCGTTCTGTCTCCCTGAAAGCTTACAAGAATAATAGAAAACCCCGTTGAAGTATCTTCTCGTTGTATTATATGTTTTAAATTTACTTTTTGATTTTTAAAATATTCCAAAATCCCATCGGAATAAATATCATTACCTATTTTGAATATAGCAGAAGTTTCAAAACCCAAATTCCCAAAATTACAAGCAGTATTAACACCGCCCCCGCCAACATTTGATGAAAAACGGGAAATATCAATTTTTGAGCCATATGGATAACTCATAAAATCAGAACTTTTATTTTTTGAACAAACAGACACAATATTTGCTTCATCACATTCAACAAAAACGTCCATTGTTGCACTTCCGATTGTAATAACTTTTTTGCTCATATTTTAATCTCCAAATATAATGTTATTTTAATATAAAAAAATGTTAACCTACAGTATTGTAAAATAAATATCTTTAATGTAGACTTTAATTACACTGGTGGAAATATATAAAAAAGGAAATAAAATTATGGCAAAACATTGTGAAGTATGCGGAAAAACAGCATTGAAATCATCTCAGTTAACATTCTCACACAAACAGATTCCAAACAGACAAAATCCGAATTTGCAGACAATAAAAGTTAATGTTAACGGACAAGCAAAGAGAATGACAGTTTGCACTTCATGCTTAAAAGCAGGTAAGGTTCAAAAAGCTGTTTAAGAAGCTGTATTAAGAGGTAAAAAAGCTTGATATTTCCATCAAGCTTTTTTATTTTGTTTTTAAAAAGTTTTGGTGTATAAATGTATTATGAAGAGAAGAATCATAGGGAGTATCATTTCATTATTAGCATGCCTGCCCGCATTCGCAGTACAGGGTAATGTAGTTACTCTTGATAAGACTAATATAGAAAAACCTGAAATTATGCTTTATGAAAATAAAGATGTAATTAAAGATTCTCTGTTGCTTGATAATTCAGAATCACTTGCGAAAATTATTGATGAACAAAAACAGCATGATATTAAAGATTTAGAACTTTTGTGGAAGGGTACGGTAGAAAATAATCAAGTCATTGAATTTGCACTAAAAAAATTGGCCACTCCGGAATCACAAAGAAGGATACATTCTTCACTTATGGCAAAGACACTTTCTGCGATTGTATCGGGTGCTTCGTTCGTACCCAGTTTAATGGGCGCAAATCCGGCGATTCAAACATCTGCTTTTTCTGCAGGCAGATTGGCACAAGGATTGATAAACAAAAAGAATGTCCCGCAAGAAACTCCCTTGACGGACACAGAACTTATTGAGCTGGCCAGTATGATAGAAGATCTGCAGGATACTCTTGTAAGTTCATATTATAATTACAAAAACACTTTGACGCAGCTTAAATTAATTCGTTCGAAAATGATTCTGTACAGCAAAAACTACTCTAATGCAATTGCGGGAAAAGATGTTATGGAAATTGCTATTTCTACAGCCTTGTATGATTCCATGCAATTAAAAGAATATGAACTGGAACAGTCAGCTAAAAAGTACCATATTCAGCTTCAACGTTTAGCCGGGAAAAAAATGGTAGATTCTCTTGAAATGTACCAATATGATTTTGACTCAATTCTTTACAAAGATAAAGAAAGGGGCGGGAAATAATGAAAAAGTTTCTTATTATAACAATGCTCCTATTCCTTCAAATTCCGGCATACACAGAAGAAGCGCTGGAAGACTTATGTTTGCCTAAAGAAAATTTTTACAGATTTGGAACAACCGAAACTCCGGAAATTAAGGTTGATATGAATCTTCAACTGGATATTATGCCTGTAATAAAAAAAGAACCTGAAGTGAGTGAAAAACAGCAAATAACCTACGCTGATTTAAGTATTAAAAACATGGCATTAGAAATATCAAAAGAAGTAGATGCGGATTTCAATGACATGCAAAGTGATTTATCATTATTATGGCAGGGTGCAGCTACTAACAGTGATACAATTAAATTTGCGATATATAAATTGTCAAATCCGGATAAAGATAAACCTGATACTAGTGCCGTAAAAAAAGTTTTGACTACCATCGCAGGGATGTCTACTTTTATAGGAGCCGGCATGGGTAACCCAGTCCTTGCAAGTGCATCTCTTATTGGCGGAAATACTCTTGGAATATTATCTCAAGACCCCAAAGCCTTAAATTACAAATATACCCAAGTGACAGATGCGGATATGATTATACTTGTTCGTAAAGTGGAAGAGCTGCAACAAAAGGTAGTAGATATGTATTATGATTATATGTCAGCGAGAAAACTCTACGACATGACTTCTAAAATGGTAACAAGAAGCCATGACAACTACGTAGCAGCACAAAGTTTGAGTAAAGAAGTCGTTCTGATGGCGGATACATTCTACAGGGAAGCAATGGACGAAAATCAAAAAGCAAGGGGTTCTTTCTTTGAGAAACGCTCCAGGTTAGAGCAATTGGTTGGTGCAGAAGTTTTTAGAGATTTTGAATCAAACGTTGACAAGCGTGATTCACAAAAGAACAACTAATCTTTATCAATACTTAACTTTTTCAGCTAAACATGTTACAATCACTTATGTATAAATAAGGTGTTTAATATGTTTAATAAGAATTTAGAAGCGTTGGATAATCCGGCATTAAAGAGAAGACTGGAAAAGATAGATGGAAATGAAGCCAAACAAGACATTACTTATATAGTGACTCCGTCAAACGACTACATTTTGCTCAAAAATGATATTCCTATAGATGATTTGAATAATCCCAGAGAAGCAATCCGAAAGCATTTGAAAGATTCAATCAAAGGTAAAATGCGAGAGCACGATTTTATCATAGAATTTGGAATAGGTTTAGGATATCTATTAGACGAAACATTTAATACATACCCGGCAAGGATATACATATATGAACCTGATTTGAACCTTTTACATTTTGTACTGAGTAATGTTGATATATCTGAACATCTCGCAAGCGGCAGGGTTTATATTACCAATGATTTGGATGAATTATTGGCAAAGCTCTCAACTTCATACCTCACAAAAGATAAAATTGAAATTGTATATTTACAAAATTATGCAATTGTAAAAAACAGAGAGCTTTTGGTTATGACACAAAAAGTATTTGATGCTTGCAAAAGCAGATTGGTTGATATCAATACGATTTCCAAATTCTCAGAAATATGGCTTGCAAATACATTGAATAATATTGCAGAAATCAATAACAAAAACGGATATTTATTATCGGATTTAGAGAATAAATTTATAGGTCAAACTGCTCTTGTTGCTGGTGCAGGTCCTTCTTTGAATGACAATATTGAAAAAATAAAAGCTAATCGAAACAAATTTGTTATTTTCGCAGTCAATAAAGCTGTTAAATATCTGGAACAGCACAAAGTTATTCCGGATTTTGTAGTGTGTCTTGATGCCGGAAATATGGATAAAACGCTTGATGTTGCGCCTGAATATTTACAATCGTCAAATTGCATTATCGATATAAGGGTAGACAGAACTATATTCAATAAAGGTTTTAAGAAAATTTTCGTTAACTTCTCTAATACTGATTTCATAATTAACAAACTTGCAAAATACAATAATAATATAAAGTTTTATGAGGCAGGTGGTACGGCATCCATTTTAGCATTGGTTTCAGCCGTAAAAATGGGTTTTTCAAAAATTGTTCTTGCCGGTGTAGATTTGGCTTTTAAAGATAATGTAATATATGCGGACGGCCAAATTATGAACAGAATATCACAAGAAGAAATTTTGGTGGATTCCGTAAAAAAAGATTTGGTTCAGGTGCAGTCAATAAATGGAGGTATGGTATATACCCGAGCTGATTACGAAACCTTTATACATCATTTTGAAGAAGTTATAAAAGAGTTGGAATATACAAACATATACAATATTTCTAATTTTGGTGCGCAGATTAATGGTGTAAAACCTGTTAATTTTGAGTCATTGGGATTCACAGTTCCTGCAGACTTAAGTATGTTAGATTGTATTTCTCCATTCACATTTAAGCTCGATGAATTTATACAAGATGAGTTTTTTAATATAAACAACATTATTTCAATATTGTCAAAAGATGTTTTTTCTCCTGAATTAGTTTCGGCGATTGTGAAGTCAGTGTTAGTTTATCAATATATGCAAAATGATATATTAAATGCGATACAAACAAATTTTAATGAACAAATAGCCGAAAGTTTTATTAGCAAGACAAAATCTGCAATAAAATATATTGTAGACCATTTGCAGAAAAATAAATTGGTATAAGGGTTACGGATAAATTATGAAAAAGGACCGATGATAAAATCTTATCATCGGTCCTAAGTTTTTTAAAGTTGAAAACTATTTGCCGTTAACAACTTCTTTAAATTTCTTACCAGCAGAGAAAACAGGAACTGTTTTTGCAGGAATCTTAATAGCTTTACCTGTTTGAGGATTTCTGCCATTTCTTGCAGCTCTCTTACGTGGTTCGAATGTACCAAAACCTACCAAAGTTACTTTTTTACCTTTTGATACAGTTTTTTGAACAGTTTCAATTAAAGCTGAAAGAACTTCATTAGCTTCCTTGCGAGAAACTTTTGATTTCTTTGAAATTTCTGATACTAACTCTTCTTTGTTCATAATAAAACTCCTTTCTTACTTTTACATGACAATTATACCAGTAAAAATCAATAATGCAAGCACTATTTTTTATAAATAATACGATTATTACTGAATTATAGCACAATCGGAACGGCAATATATAATCCGAACAGATGTTTTCATTGAGGTTATTATAAATGTATAAACTTTATTCTTTTATATTTATTATACTGCCTTTTTGCTCTTCGTCAAACTCATATGCCATCTGAATTTTTTCTGATTTTTGGGTTTTCTTTAGTTCATTATTAACCGATTCCATATTTTCTGATAATATTTTCATGTTTCTTTTTTCCAGTTCACGAATTTCGTCCATAATGGCATTAACGCTATTCTCTTGCTCCGGAGTAAGTTCTAAATATTTACGCATGCACTTACAGTTTAAGAACATAGATTCGCGTATTTTAATCATAGTAATTGCGCCATCAAAATCTTCTTCCTCAATCATTCGTAAAATATCATCAGCTCCAGTTTTAAGCTGTTTATATTGAAGCATCAGCTGCTCATATTGCTGTAGGTCACGCATCTTTGACGCCTCCTTCAGCCATTTGCTGATTGGCTTCCTGTTCTTTCATGACTTCTTCAACAGAAGATACCCCATTTTGAATTTCAATAGCTTTTTGGAATCCCCATCTTATGTTCATCATGTCAGTCATAACCTCATCAACCAAATTTGCATTTTTAGAAACGTTAGCTTTTATCAACTTCATTGCCATTTTATTGTATAGACGGAATAACGATTTTGAAACATCGTTACCATTTTCCAAATCAATCGTTCGCATTAGTTCTCTGACAATTTTTCGTGCCGATTCAATATTTAATGCACGCTCTTGCAAGTTCTTTTCTTCTATTGCTATTTTTGCTTTTTGCAAAAACTGAATTGCTCCATCGAAAAGCATTATCATCAACTTTTCCGGAGTTGCCGTTGTAATGTTGCTTGTTTGATATTGTTTTATGTATTTGTTGTATGGATTAACTGGCATTTATACCTTCTTATTAACGAATATACCTGACACGGTATTAAGTCTTTTTACCATTTCCTGCAGTTCACTACCTGAAATTGTTTCGATTAATTTATTCGAACTGCTTTCATATAATTCTATTATATCATCTTTTGCATTAAGTTTAACATAAAAATCTTTATTTGGGTTATCTAAATCTTCAATATTAAAATCTTCATTAAATTCTTCAACGGGTGATTCTTCTACAAGTCCGTCTTGAAACTCTTCACTATTATCCCTGCCCTGTTGTCTAGAGTTTTTATGCCCCTCTTCTTCCTCATCTTTCTCCCTGACAGCCTGGTTAGTTGCTAAATTTTGAACCAATTTTGAATTATTGGAAGGGTCAGATTGAATTGCTTGCTCGGATCTATTTGTATAGTCAGCAGAAGTAGACTCTTTGAGAGTTCCGGTATTAGCCATTGATAATCCGTCCATGCCCATGTTTAGAAAATCCTTTACATAGTATTCTACTTATAACATGTTATGCTATAATTAAAACACGAACATCATATAAAAGAAGGGTAAATTTAATGAGTAAGAGCTTATATCTTGGTTTTATGGAAAAAATGCTGGCATTTCCTCTGTGGATAAAGCAATCTATTTTTTTGGGACTTTCTAAAGATTTAACCAATTATTTGAGTAATGAATTCCTTGATGTTGAAGAAGGCGAATTGTTTCATATTTACCAACCTGAGCTTTCTGAATTAGGGCAAAATGAATTGTTAACTAAAGAATCAAAATTTGATGAGAGCATATACTCTTTTTTAGGCTGCTGTGCAAAAGGCATGTCATTGATTGAAATTGCTATAGAAAATAATTTTACAATGGAAGAAGTATCCAAGGCCTTTACGTTTTGTAAAACTTCCGGTTTCTTCTCAAAAGATGTTCCGAAGCTTGTTGCTGCAATAGCAGGATTTATCGCAGGCAAGTATAGAACGGGTGAATATTTTATACGTGCCGGGAAAATGACAATTGACCAGCTGGACAAAGTTTTGAATAAACAGCAAGAGATGAATGAATCAGGGAAGCATGTTTTTATAGCGGAGCTTATGGTTCAGATGGGCTATGTAAGAGAGCTTGATGTTAAAAGCGTTATTTTCATGAAAGAAGAAGCCGGCAAAAGATTTTCTCTAAATGCAGAAGAAGTTCCCTCTATTGCAATGGAACAAGAGAACTACGATATAAGGGTTGAGAATACAAAACTTAAAGAAGAAAATGAAATTTTAACACAAAAAATGGATGCCCTTCTTACATTTATTAAAGATCACAAACTTTCGGAATAATATGAATAGTAGCCCATTAAAACTGAGAGTTGATTACCTTAGAGACGGATTAATTGAAGAATATCACGAAGGGTTAATATATTTTATAGGGTCAGACAAATATGGTGATACCAACGGTGATGAAATTCCTTATTTTCTTCGTTCTTGTTCAAAACCTTTACAGTCTTCTTTATTACTCGACTTTAATATTAATTTTTCGCCGGAAGAACTTGCTTTTTGCTCCGGTTCGCATGCCGGCGAAGATTGTCATGCAGAAACAGCTTTTAAGATATTAAAAAAATTGAATTTGAGTGAGTGTAATTTAAAATGCGGAATTCACGATCCCCTTTCACGGACAATGCAGGATAAAATGCTGTTAAGGAATGAAAAACCCTCACAAATTCACAACAATTGTTCAGGAAAGCATCTGGGTTTTCTTGCTCTATGTTTAAAAAACAATTGGGATTTAGAAACTTATTACAAACTTGAGCATCCGCTACAACAGTTGGTAATAAGCAAAATCTATAATATGTGCGAAATTCCGTCAGCAAAAACCTATCCGATAACTACAGATGGCTGCGGTGTTCCGTCACCATCAATTCCACTGTATAATTTGCTCCTAGGATTTAGAAATTTATCAAGGGAGTATCCGACATTAGTAGGAGCGATATTTGAAAATCCATATATATATGGAGGAGAAAACAGGCTGGACACCGAAATTATTCAGCAATCGACGGGACTTTTAGCTAAGGTTGGAGCTGGCGGTTTATGCGTAGTATATAATGTAAATTTAGATAAAGGTTTTGTTATTAAGATGAATGATGCATCTATGCCTGCAAGACGTTACGCCGTTTTGGAATTGATTAATAAATTAGGTTGGGCGGAAATTTTATACGACAATACAATAAAAACAATACACGGAAAAACTGTTGGTGAAATTGTTGTAAGATTTTAACTAGGATGGTCTATGTTTACAACCACTTTTTTTGCAAATCTATAAATGTGTACTTAGATGGAGTTTTTGGTTGTATTTCAGATTTAATTTCAGGTGGGATATTTGAAAGGTATTCCCCCAGACTAAATGCCCTATCAGGCTTAAAAAATCCTGTAATAGGCTTTAATATTTGATTTGAGACAAGCAAATTTGTAACAATTTGTTCATTCGATAGTTCTGTTGTCAATATTCATACTCCGCTAATATTTGTTGAGATTAATATATCACAACTAAAAAAAATTTACTATTTTTTATGTTTATGTTACATGTTGATACGGGTTTGTCGTTTGGCGGATGTAAATAAAACTTACAAAAAACGTAGACCTGCGAATTGGGCGTTTGGCGCAGTTGGTAGCGCACTTGAACGACATTCAAGGGGTCACAAGTTCGAGCCTTGTAACGCCCACCATTTAAAAGGACTTTTTAATAAAGTCCTTTTTTGTTTAGGACTAAGTGAGTCTTTGTTTTATTTTCATGTATAAATGTTTGCGGATATTGCAATATAATTATTTTATAAGTATAACTAAGTAGTACAGTAGTTATGATTGGGAGTTTTATGGAATATTGGTTTTTATCATTAACGATTTTATTTTGCGGGATGTTTTTTGTTTATTTTGTAAAGGACAAATATAAGAGAATTGTGATGAATTCTTTTATTACTTGTTCATTTGCGACATTGTTTTGCCCTGTAGAGCATTCCTTAAATTTTGGTAATCTTTACGGATATGACCTTAAGCGTTTTTTATTTTCACAAAAAATTATAGGGATTATTGACCCGTTAACTGCTTTTTTTATGTTATTGATTATTTCAATCGGATTATTATATGTTTTATACCAATCTAAAACCTCAAATAAACCAACTTCAACTAATTTTGGAATATTTTTATGCTATTTTCTTATGTTCTTTTTTGCGTTAGGTATGCAAAACGGATTACTATTTTTTATTTCTTATTCATTAATTTGTTTATTGATTTTAGTCTTATTAAAAATTGAAAATACAAAGTTGGCAAAGTTCAAACTAATGTTATTGAGTTCAACTGTCATTTTTAGTGCCGTGGCTATAATGTTATTAGGAATATTTTCAAAGAGTTTTGAATTCGCCCAAATGGCAGAGTTCTTAAAATTAGACTCGAATTTAAGTAGCACAATATTTATGCTTGTATTCGGAGGATTTGGGTTAATATTCATTTTGTCAGATATACTATTCGATGATTTGTTGTTATCAGAGAATAAATCTAAAAAAGTTAGTATTTATAATATTATTTTTTGTATTTTTTGCTTTTACAGTATATTTAGACTCATAGGCATGGGGGCTGTTCCGGTACTTTGGTGTTTACTATTAATAATTGCTTCGCTTTTTACAGTAATAATATACAGCCTTTATAGAGTTTTTTATTCAACGAATAATGATGAAATACTTTATTATGAGAATTTATTACAAAAAATTCTTTCAATATTGGGCTTAATCGTAGGTGCTTGCGGGTATATTTACGAGCAACCTCTTATTTCTGTGCTGGGATATTCGGCAGGAGTTGTCTTTTTTGTAGGTTTTTTACTAAACAGTATGTTTTTAATGAAAGTAGCGGAGGATGAAACATCAAATAACGAATTAATAGGTGATTGTAAAGCAGGGTTATTAAGCTGTTGCGGGGTTCCCTGTACGATAGGGTTTGTAGCTTGGGTGCTAATTATTTCGGCTTTGTATTTCGGAATATGTTCCGGCAATAATATTTTAAAACTGTTATCAATTTCAATATTTATTCTTTCATTATTAACTATAGGGTTTCTTGTCATAAAATTATTTTTAGTATTTAGAGAGCATATTTTTAAATTTTCATTTAAATTTTCTAGGAGTTTGGTTAGTAAAAATTGTGTCATTGCGAGCCTTATAGTTTTAGCAGGTGTTTTCCCGCAAAAACTCTTAGGTGTGGTTTTTGTTCCGGTTTCAATGTTTGTTGGCGGTACAAAATACTATGAACTTTTCAAAACAATAGAAGCTGCTGCTACCTGTGTGGCTATATATATATGGATATTTATTGCAGCATTATTCACATATGTTTTGATAAAATATATTAAAAATGTATTTTTAAATTTTAAGCATTAGCATCTTTACAAAAATTTGACAATAATGTATTATAAAA
>JAEEXX010000129.1 GCA_016287985.1 Candidatus Gastranaerophilales bacterium | reverse complement strand
CTTAATCAAGTTTTATTAATTGAAGATTATCTTATAAATATGAAGTTGAAGCTCATTTGGGATGAAATAAAAGAAATTTTCAAGAATCGTGAGCCGGATATTGTAATGTTTTTCAAAGATTTCTTTTGGAATAAGTTCAATTTTAAAGAGTTTAATGAAAGCCGACTCTATGAGTATTTTGTAAATTATTTTGAGACAATGCTCCAATATTCCAAACCTGAAATAATAATTTCCAAATTAAAACACTCGGCGGAACTGTATTTTCAACTAATAAATGTCGAAATTCAGGATGATGAGTTAAAAAAATCGATTGTGAAATTGAAATTTCATAATTGCGAAGATACATATGCTTATCTTTTGAGTGTGTATGAGGACTATACTGATGGCAGTCTCTCAAAGGCAACATTTTTGGAGATACTCTCTGTTATATTGGAATATTTGGAAAAGCGTGATAAAACTGAAAATAATGTAGGATTTAACGAATTAATACAATACCTCAATGCGTTCATTGCTTATAAGTAATGTATGTTGAAAAACAAATAGATAAAATGTAAATTTTTGTTAATTGGAAAATATATTAACGTTATTTTTTGTACTCCTGATATACTGTTCTTATAGACTTGGAATTATGAATAGTAATGTTAACGGAGGTCCTTATTATGGAGAAATTATCGGAAAGGGTTCAGTTGTCGTGCGACAATTTTTTCAACCAGCTTTATTCACTTGAAAGTATATTGCGGTTAACCAAGGATGTATGTCAGGAAAAAGAATTTTCATCAATTTATTATAATTTACCCCCAAAAGACAAATATGTGCTGAGCGAGGAAAGAAATCATTACATAAATATGTTAGATTTAGCGCTGGATAGGGTTTCAGATCTTATAGAAATTAATTATAGTATGGAAAATGAACTTACAAAACTATAAAATGACACCGACAATTGCAGCAGACATATAGCAACTTAATGTACCGCAAATCAATGCTCTTATCCCCAATCTTGCGAGATTTTTTCTCTGGTTAGGCGCCAATTCTCCGATACCACCGATTTGAATAGCTATAGAACCGAAATTACCGAATGAACACAGTGCAAAAGATGCCAGCATAAAGCTCTTTGGGTCAATAGAATTTGCTATTTGTGATAAATTAACGTATGCAACCATTTCATTAAGTACAATTTTAGTTCCCATTAAAGCGCCTACTGTTGAAATATCAGGAATCGGAACTCCTATAATAAAAGCAAAAACTGCAAATATTTTCCCCAAAATCATTTTTAGAGAAAGATGTGATAAGAATGCAAAATGAGAACACCCGGGAATATAGTTATAGAAAAGATTCCCCGTTAATCCTAAAATCCAGTCAATGAAGGCAACGAGTGCTACCAAAGCTAAAATCATAGCAGTTACATTGATGGCAACTTTCATACCTTCGGAAGCTCCGCTTGATATTCCGTCAAAGACATTTGTAAAAGTTCTGCGCCTTGATATCCTAATATTATCCCTTGTTTCCGGCTCACCTGTTTCCGGGTATATAATTTTCGATAGTACTAATGCCCCAGGAGCGGCCATAACACAAGATGCTAGCAGATAATGAGCAGGGATTCCCATGCCAATATATATAGGCATTATTGCTCCTGAAATACAAGCCATAGAACCGGACATTGATGCCAATAACTCCGAGCGTGTAAGTTTCTCCAAATAGGGTTTAATCATAATTTGCGCGACTATCTGCCCTACAAAAGCGCTCGCTACGTTTGATAAAGCTTCGGCACCGGAAACCTTCATAACCTTGTTCATTGCTTTTCCAAGGACTGCTACTATTCTTTGCATTATACCGTAGTAATAAAGTATATTTACCAAAACCATCATAAATATTGTTGAACAAATGAGCTGTAACGCAAAGATTGTGTAATTATTCCCGAATAATTCAGCAAGTCTGCTATTATTTAACAAGGGGCCAAATACAAAAGTTCCGCCTTCATATGCAAAATCCAAAATTTTTCGTATGAATTCACCGATAAGGAGAAATAGTTTCTGCCCAAGTGGAACTTTAAAAATAAAAATTGCAAGCGATACTTGCAAAATAAAGCCCATTCCGATTGTTTTAAAGTTTATAGCTTTTTTATTATTAGACATCAGGTAACAAAGTAAAAATATTACGATTATACCAATAAGACCGATAAATCTGGACATTTTGTCTCCTTTTAAATTGTATTAATATAATTATCGATTTCCTCTTCCAAATTCATTTCAGTTGCGCAAACTAATACACGTTTTTTATCAAGCTTAATTCCGCCCTGTATCTTTGCAGAACTGAGTTTTGATAAAAATTCATCGGAATCTTCCACTTCAATAACAAATTCGTTAAAGAAATTTTTGTTTAGAGTCTTTATCCCTTTCTCTGCGAGTTTTTTTGAAAGGTTGTGTGCATTATAAAACGCAAGCATACCTATTTGCTTAAATCCGTTTTCTCCTACAAGACTTAAATATACCGTAGCTGATAAAGCAATTAATGATTGATTTGAACATATATTGCTGGTGGCTTTTTCCCTTTTTATATGTTGTTCACGAGTTTGAATAGTCAATGTATAGGCTCTTTGTCCGTCAGCATCAAGAGTAGCTCCGACTAATCGTCCGGGCATTTGGCGCATATAAGCTTCTTTACAAGCCATGTATCCGGCATGCGGTCCTCCGAAATTCATCGGAATTCCCAGAGGTTGAATATCCCCAATCACAATATCGGCAAGTCGAGGCGGCTGTATAATAGAAAGAGCGCTTAAATTTGCACAGACAATGAATGTGGTATCAGGCTTTTTGAGTTCATTTATTTCGCCATAATAATCCGGATATTGTTCCAAAACACAGAAATAATTTTCACACGATGCAGGAAGTGAGTCAAACCATTCAATTTCAATGTTTTGAGCCCAGCAATACGTTTTTACGACTTCTTTGTATTCCGGATTTAAGGCATTCGAAATAAGGCATTTATTTTTTTTCCCTTTTGCTAATCTATGCGCCATCAAAACCGCTTCTGCACATGCTGAACCCCCATCATACATAGAGGCATTCGCTATGTCCATTCCTGTGAGACGAGCAATCATTGTTTGATATTCATAAATAGCCTGCAGAGTTCCTTGTGATATTTCAGGTTGGTATGGTGTATAAGCAGTCAAAAATTCCATTCTTTGAGCTATATAATTTACAGCTGCCGGAATAAATTTATTGTATACCCCCCCTCCAATGAAACAGGCCTTTTCAGTGCCATTTTTGCGAGCAAGAGCCTTTAATTTTTTTTGTGTCTCCATTTCGCTCAAAGGAGTACCAATTTCAAAATCGCGAAATTTAATTGGTATTTGTTTAAATAAATCTTCTGCAGTTTCACAATTAATGCTTTGCAGCATTTCATTTCTGACTTCATCCGTATGTGCAATAAAATTTTTCATTATTCAATTTCTTCTTTATAGTCTGAATAATCCATTAAATCTGCAAATTCAAGCTGGTCGGCATCCGATTCAAATTTTATGAGCCATTTCTCTTCATAACCTTCGTCATTCAACAGTTCCGGACTGTTAACAATCTCTTCATTAATTTCGGTAATTTTGCCGGATATTGGCATATATATTTCAGATGCGGCTTTAACAGATTCCACTGTTGCAAAAACTTCGTTCTTAACAAAGTCAGAACCAACTTCCGGTAATTCGATAAAAACTATATCCCCAAGCTGTTCTATGGCATAATCGGTTATCCCTGCTTCATACTTACTGTTTCCAAGTTCTAAAACATATTCGTGTGTTTTTGTACACAAAGCGCTTTCATTCATATATATTCTCCTATTTATTATGCTTGTTCCTTTTTTCTACAAACGGTTTATTGACAATCTCCGCATCATATAATTTATCTCGTATTGATATTTGAATTGTAGAGCCTACAGCTAAATTGTCAAGATTTTTGATGTAAGCTAAAGCTATATTGTCGCCTCTTGTCGGTGAAATACTTCCGCTGGTTACGACTCCGATTTTTTCGTTATTGTAAAAAACTTCATACCCATGGCGTGCAATTCCCCTGTCAATCATTCTTAATCCGATGAGTTTCTTTTCCACTCCATTTTTAAGCTGATTCTCTATAACAGATTTTCCGTTATAATATTCTGTTTTGTCTTTTGGAATTGACCATGAAAGCCCTGCTTCGACGGGAGTTGTAGTTTCGTCAAGGTCATTTCCATACAGGTGCAGGCATGCTTCAAGCCTTAAAGTATCTCTTGCCCCCAGACCAATTGGTTTAACAACAATTTCTCCTGAGTGAGAGAGTAAGCTTTCCCATACAGGTACAGCATATTTATTTTTCATAATAATTTCAACACCATCTTCGCCTGTATAGCCGGTTCTTGAAATCCATACATCATATCCGAACAAATTATCCTGCTTTATAGAAAAGAATTTCGGCAATTCTTTAAGACCGAGACTCTCTAAGTATTCACATGCTTTAGGGCCTTGAACTGCAATCATTGAATAGTTATGAGATTCATTAATTATTTCTACGTCTAAATCTCCAATATTTCTTGACATCCAATTAATATCTTCATCTACTCTTGCGGCGTTATGTATTATAAGATATTTATTTTCTTCAAGCCGATATATTATTAAGTCATCAATTAGTCCGCCTTCTTTATTTGGTAATTGGGCATATACCGCTTTCCCATCAGTTAATTTATCGACGCTCTGCGGAACCATTTTATTAAGAAACTGTAAAACATCTTTTCCTT
>JAEEXX010000128.1 GCA_016287985.1 Candidatus Gastranaerophilales bacterium | reverse complement strand
AGTAAATAGGACGGGTTTTAACCCGTCAAAAACTTAAAAATATGTGAGGGTGACTAAAGTCAATCCTACTATAGATTGCAAATATATGGACAAAATGTGCAAATGAGCGGACTTTTTTGTTACCGAAATCGGACTGTCTTGGATTATTGGCGGTTCGCAAGTTTTCATTCGCTTTATTTCTCTTACGAGAATAAGTCGCTCATTTCAACTTCCTCACTAGGGTGAGTTTCGCTAACGCTCACTCTTGCCAAAATCTGCATTTCGGACTTTTTAACTCATCCAATTTCCGACTTTTTAAATCGGCAAAAGCTGGATTGCTTCGGGCATTCGCCCTCGCAATGACATGGACAGCTTCCAACCAAAAGTCCTGAAAAAAGGTAACAATAAGTGCAAATAAAGTGACATTTCGTCCCTTTTGCGAACGCATAAAAAGATTTTTTCCGACCGCCCAAACTCAAACACACCCTAAACCTTGTGTAAAATAACTTGCAGTTTGAGTATTTTGAACAGTAGATTTGATAATTAAAGTCCGCATTGCGGAATCCGCACACACAAAAATTTTTATGTCTTTAATTCTTGTATTAGTATACTAAATTTTGTATAATTATTGTAACAAAAATGTAAGTTGAGAAGTTATGGTAAACGATTTAACAATTATAACAAATTTAATATTTAAAATCAGAGGTCAAAAAGTCATGATTGACCGAGATTTGGCAGATTTATATGAAGTTGAAACAAAGAAACTGAATCAAGCTGTAAAAAGGAATTTGAAAAGATTCCCAACTGATTTTATGTTTCAACTTACTGATGATGAACAACATGAACTGGTCACAAATTGTGACCGGTTGAAAAATTTAAAGCACAGTTCTTCAAATGCATATGTATTTACAGAACACGGAGTAACAATGCTTGCAAGCATTCTAAACAGTGAGCGTGCAATCGAGATTAATGTTCAAATAGTAAGAGCATTCGTTCAATTAAGACAATTTGTTTTGGAGCACAAAGATTTAACAAAACGATTTACAGAGTTAGAGCAGTATTTTATGCAATATTGTAAAGAGAATGAAACCGACAAACAAAAAATCTATGAAGCAATAGACTTGCTTATGGATAGAACAAAACCAAGCAAGATTGGTTTCTAGAGGTAATCTAAAAGAAATGAAAAAATTAATATCAATATTATGTATAATAACATTATTTTTAGTAACAACTTCATCTGCTTGTGCAGAAACTGTTGTTTATAATACCAAAACAGGCAAGTATCATTCTCTCGGTTGCCAATGGGCGAAAAAGTGTACAGTCAATTGTATTAAATTAGAGAAAAAAGACGCAAAAGCACGCGGCGGAGTTCCCTGTAAAGTTTGCGGCGGTTAAATATAAGATTATTTAAAAGTTAAATTGTACACAGGATGTTGTTTTAATTGTTTAACTATTTTTATAATTTCTTTGTCCTTTTGAGGCAAATCCGAATTATTCTTAGAAAAATTAGCTCGCATTAGTACTCTTATTGCAGGAATAGAAACCCCTAATTTAATCAAATCTCTTATTAATGTTAACCACTCAATATCATTATTACTAAACAAACGTTTACCGTCTTTAGAGTTTTTTGTCCGATATGGTCTGATAAGCCCCTCTTCCTCATACGTTCTTAATCTGTCGCTTGTAATACCAATGAGTTTTGCTGCCTGATTTATTTGATAAAATGGTTCATCTGCTTTTAATTGTTGCATAAATACCTCTTATTTATTTTATAATGTTTTTCTGTTTCAATAAATTTGGGTATTAAAACAACTATTTTTATAATTGCTCTTGCACTTGATAAACATAGGTGTTATAATAAGTGTGTAATCAATATTTTATTTACCCCAAACTTATTAGAAAGGAGTTTTTTATGACAGACAAAGTCACAACTACACAAACAACAAGAGCTTATTACCAAGATGCAAGAAAACCTGATACGGAAAAAATGAAAGGAGATGCTGCAGTTGGTGGTGGTAATGGGAAGATTTCTCCTTATCATCCATCTGGTGAAGGTGACAAGTTAGGTGTTACAACCGAATATTCCAATGGTAACAAAGTTACTATTTGGGAATGTGAGGATGCCAATGGGAATGTAACAACAGCAACTTCTATAAAGATTGGCAATAAGACCTATTACGATTGGGATAGTGACGGAAAAATCGATTGCGTAGACACTGAAAAAACTGTTACAAAGAAAAAAGAAGAGGCAGAACAATCTCTTAAGGATCTTGGAATAAATTCATCACAAATGCCCCAAATGGGTATATAAAGCCTGTAGCTAATAGGTCGGGTTTCAACCCGACAATAACTCTTGTGTACAACAGTCCGTAGGGTAGACTTCAGTCTACCGAATATCTTGAATCGGTTAACTAAAGTCAACCCTACTTTTGAGTGCAAATATATGGAAAAAATGTGCAAATGAGCGGACTTTTTTGTTACCAAAACCGGACTGTCTTGGATTATTGGCGGTTCGCAAGTTTTCATTCGCTTTATTTCTCTTACGAGAATAAGTCGCTCATTTCAACTTCCTCACTGGGGTGAGTTTCGCTAACGCTCACTCTTGCCAAAATCCGCATTTCGGACTTTTTAACTCATCCAATTTCCGACTTTTTAAATCGGCAAAAGCTGGATTGCTTCGGGCATTCGCCCTCGCAATGACATAAAACACTTCCGACCAAATGTCCTGAAAAAAGGTACCTAGTGTCTTTAACAATAATTAAGACTCCCTTTCGAGAGCCTTAAAATGGCGGAGACACTGGGATTGTCTTGAGTTGCTCGCATTAAACGTGCCTTTCACAATGTAAAATAACAGTTGGTTTAAGAATAAAGAACAACGGATTTGATTATTAGCTTTAGCAAAAGACCTTAGCAAAAAATTTTTTTATGAGGTTTATGTTATTATAAGCTTATATAGGAGTACACTGTGCAAGTTAACACATTTCCGACCATCAACAAACATTTGACAAAGGTTTATATATTTATGGAGTGTCATTCCTATACAGATTTATTTAGGGAGAAAGTGTTTAAAATATGAAAATCCAAACAACTATTGACAAGATTGCTAATTACTATCCGGAACAATCCTTTAAAGCAAATATGTTCAAACTCAAGGATTCAAAGCCCATTTCCGGTATAATAACAAATTTTTCACACGGGGCATCAGAAATACACTCAAAAGGGGATTATGAACAATTTATCAAAGATTTTGAATCAAAATATATTGAACGCCAAAAAGCTAATTTTGAATATATGATAACAAATAATCTTTGGGCAGGAATAAATAGTCTCATTAAAAACTTAAATTATGGCTTTTTTATAAACAAAAAAGAAAACCGAGAAAATTATTGTAAACTATATGGCCAACAAGATATTAAATTTGAAAATATATTTGTACAGTTTGCTAATTTTTTAAAGCAGTTATCAAACAATATATTTTCGCACTTAACCCTAAAAAAAATATTAAAAAATAAAGGTATAATTGACGGTAAAAAAATATCGCAATACGAAATATCTAAAATAATTTCAAATAACAAAGACCCTGAACTCAGAAAAAAAGCCTATGATGCTACATTTAAAATAGGTGATTCGATAGCAGATTATATTGTAAGTATTGTAAAAAAAAGAAATTCTTCAGCACAGAATTCAAAATATAACTCATATTTTGATTTTATACTAGATACAAGGTACAAAACTAATGCCAAAGCTTTTAATAATAATATCAATAAAACATATTTAGCACTGAAACCGAAATTCGAAAAAGCATTTGAGGAAAATGATGATAGCTTAAAAAATATCTTTCAAACCAATCAACTTGAATATTATCATTATGATTTAAGGATTGGGTCGGACGAATTAAAAAGATTGGATGAAATTGTTGCAAAACACGGTGCATTATCAATTGCAAAGAAAATTTATTCAAAAATGGGTTTTGACATCGACAAACTGATAAACGAAGGCAAACTTATATTTTATGAAGATAAAAGCAAAAAAATGGCATTCCATTATGGGATAATGTCGGGTAAAATTTCGGCAATATGCACAGGACAATCAAACGATTTCTATAACGTGCTTACTTTATGTCATGAACTTGGACATGCTATGTACAATTTGGGATTGTCTGAATCATTACCTTTAAGCAAGAAGAGATCGACTTCAAAAATAATGACTGAAGCTATTGCAATCATGTTGTCAGATTTGGTACTAAAAGAAACTATGCTGACAGATATTTTCCCTATTGATATTTTAGAAAAAGTAAAAAAAAATCGCCAACAAGAACAGTTAATTAATATGGCAAAATCATTTGCCATAACTAAATTTGAAGAGGAAATGTATTTGAATCCGAATCAGGATTTAGCAAAATTGTGGCAGGAAAAATTTAAAAAGTATACGGGTCGGAATTATATAGCCTCTAATGAATGGGCAACATTAGATTATTTCCTTTGTTCGCCGATACATGTACACAATTGTATAAAAGCGACACTTTTGGCATTTCAACTTCGTAAAATTCTTAAAGAAAAACTCGGAAACCTATCAGAAAACCACGAAATTGCTAAATACTTAAATGAAAACATTTTTTCAAAAGGAGCATCTCAGAGCGAATCCAACATTATAAAAGAAATGGCAGGAAAAGAACTTTCTCTTCAAGATTTCATTGAAGATTTATAAATCAATGTAAAATAACAGTAAATAGGACGGGTTTTAACCCGTCAAAAACTTAAAAATATGTGAGGGTGACTAAAGTCAATCCTACTATAGATTGCAAATATATGGACAAAATGTGCAAATGAGCGGACTTTTTTGTTACCGAA
>JAEEXX010000127.1 GCA_016287985.1 Candidatus Gastranaerophilales bacterium | reverse complement strand
CAGCTTGAATATCAACGATTTTAGCTAATTGCTGCATTGTTAATGCTTTAAAGAATACAATTTCGTCTATTCTGTTTAAGAATTCAGGTTTGAATCTTTGCTGCATTAATGCCATTACTTCTTCTTTTGTCTGCTCTGATTGCTTTTCGGATACCATTGATTCTAAAGTATTATTTAGAATAATTTCACTACCTATATTACTTGTTAATATAATTAAAGTATTTTTAAAGTCAACAGTTCTTCCTTTAGAATCCGTTAATCTGCCGTCATCAAAGATTTGCAGCATTATATTAAATACATCCGGATGAGCTTTTTCAATTTCATCAAACAAAATAACGGAATACGGTTTTCTTCTTACATGTTCTGTTAATTGACCGCCTTCATCATAACCGACATATCCCGGAGGAGCACCGATTAATCTTGCAACTGTATGTTTTTCCATATATTCAGACATATCAATTCTTATAAGAGCATCTTCATCATTGAACATAAACTCTGCTAATGCTTTTGCAAGTTCGGTTTTACCTACACCCGTAGGTCCTAAGAATATGAACGTACCTATTGGTCTGTTCGGATCTTTTAATCCGGAACGAGCACGTCTTATTGCATCCGATACTACTTCAACAGCTTCATCTTGTCCAACAACACGCTTATGTAAAAAGTCTTCCATATTAACAAGCTTTTCTTTTTCGCTTTCCATAAGCTTATTAACGGCTATTCCTGTCCATTTACTTACTATTTCCGCAATATCATCTTCGTCAATTTCTTCTTTTAATAAAGTATTTTTATGCTCGCTTGAATTCTCTCCTACTTCTTTGAGCTGTTTTTCAAGAGCCATTAATTTACCGTATTTTAATTCTGCAGCTTTTTGTAAATCCATATCACGTTCTGCGGCTTCAATTTCTATTTTTACTTTTTCTATTTCTTCTTTTATTGAAGCTTCACCTTGAATGCTCTTTTTTTCAAGTTCCCACTGCGTTTTTAAGTTATTTATTTTTTCATTGATATCTTTCAAAATATTTTCTATATTCTGAATTTTTTCTGTATTTTCAGTACTTTCTTCCTGTTTTAATGCTTCACGCTCAATTTCTAACTGCATTTTTTGACGTACTAACATATCGAGTTCTTCCGGCATGGAGTCTATTTCTATTCTTAAAGAAGATGCTGCTTCATCAACAAGATCTATTGCTTTATCGGGTAAAAATCTGTCCGTAATATATCTGTCGGATAATTTAGCGGCAGCCACAAGAGCGGAATCTTTGATTCTTACTCCATGGTGAACTTCATATCTTTGTTTTAGACCTCTTAAAATACTGATGGTATCTTCAATAGAAGGTTCATCAACCATAACAGGTTGAAATCTTCTTTCAAGAGCAGGGTCTTTTTCAATATACTTGCGATATTCATTAATTGTTGTCGCCCCGATAGTTCTTAATTCACCCCTTGCAAGCATCGGTTTTAGAAGGTTACCTGCATCCATCGAACCTTCGGTTGAACCTGCACCTACAACTGTATGAAGTTCATCAATAAACATAACTATTTCACCGTTGGATTCCTGAACCTCTTTTAATACCGCTTTTAATCTTTCTTCAAATTCACCTCTAAATTTTGCACCTGCAACTAAAGCTCCCAAATCCAAAGAAATTAGCTTTACATCTTTTAGACTCTCCGGTACATCACCTCTTATTATTCTCTGTGCTAAGCCTTCTACTATAGCAGTTTTACCTACACCGGGTTCATTTATCAGAACCGGATTATTTTTGGTTCTTCTGTTTAATACTTGTATAATACGTCTGACCTCTTCATCTCTGCCGATTACAGGATCTAATTTTCCCCTTCTTGCTCTATCGGTCAAATCGGTAGAATATTTTTCTAAAGCTTTCATATTTTCTTCTGCGTTTTTAGTATCCACTTTTTTGTTACCTCTTATTTTTTTCATAGCTGACAAAACTTTGTTAGTGTTGACTCCTTGTTGTTTTAATAGTTCATTTACTTTCAAGCCGTCCAGCTTTGTAAATGCAATTAAAATACATTCAATTCCTATAAATTCGTCTTTGAGATTCTCTGCCTCTTGCGCTGCAGTTTCAAGTATAGAGTTTGTTTCTCTGGATAAAAATACCTGTTGGGAACTTGATGGTGTCGAAATTGTAGGAAAAGATTTAATTCTTCCAATAACTTCATTAATGAAATGTTGATTCAGAAGATTAAGTTCTTCTAAATAATCCTTCGAAATTCCCCTATCCTCAATCATTGCAAGCATAATATGTTCAGGACAAACTTCAGTATTTTTGTAGAAATCTTTTTTTGCATTTGCGGCAAATATGATTTCTTGCACGTAATTAGTAAATTTTTCAAAATTTATCATATTAAGACTCCGATCATTTCATGACCCACACTAATATTTTAATGATATTTTTTGAAAATCAAGCTAAAATTAATTTTTATTTAATCTTTTATTACATGAAACAGCTAAATTTGTTGACTTTATATAATAATAAGTGCTATCATCAAAGTATTATGTTTAAAAAGTTTTTTATATTTATTTCAGTTTTATTAATTTCAGTAATACCTGCTTTTGCGGGTCAATATGAGGATGCTTTGAGAACAGGGCAGCCGGTTTTGCTTTACATGTATACAAAGCAGTGTCAATATTGTAAGCAATTTGAACCGGTATTTGAAAAACTTGTACAGAATTTAAAGAAAGAATACCGTTTCGTGAAAATTGATGCGGAATCGCCGTACGGAAGACTATTAATGAGGGATTTTAGGGCGGGATATGTACCGTATGTTATACTGGCTGATGCAAGCAGGCAGTATATAACTTCGGTTGATCCTACGTGTCTTTTGGAATACAGTTGTGTGCACCAAAATATGAAAGACTTTCTTAATAGATAGGAGGTAACAATGAAGGGAATAATTCTTGCCGGTGGTGCAGGGACAAGGCTCTTTCCGGCATCTCAGCCTATTTCAAAAATACTTTTACCTATTTATGATAAACCGATGGTTTATTATCCACTATCTATTTTAATGCTTGCCGGGATTAAAGAGGTTCTCATTATTACCAATGAAACTGATTGCGATAATTTTATTAAGCTTCTTGGGGATGGTTCTCAGTTTGGTTTAAATTTGAAATTTAAGGTTCAGTATGAACCCCGAGGAATTGCTGAAGCATTTATTATTGGCGAAGAATTTATAGGTAATGACGATGTGGCTTTGGTTTTAGGTGATAATATTTTCCATGGGCATGGTTTTTCAACTTTAATGAAAAATGCTATATCAAAAAATAAAGGTGCTACCGTTTTCGGATATATGGTAAAAGATCCTGAAAGGTTTGGTGTGGTTGAATTTGACAAGAATCACAAAGCAATATCCTTAGAGGAAAAACCCCAAATGCCGAAATCAAATTATGCCGTAACAGGTCTTTATTTCTATGATAACAATGTATGTAAGTATGCTAAACAATTAAAACCATCGGCCAGAGGCGAACTTGAGATAACCGATTTAAACAGAATTTATCTCGAAAAAGGTCTTTTGAATGTTGAAATTTTGGGAAGAGGTTTTGCATGGCTTGATACCGGGACACATGATTCAATGCTTCAGGCAAGTTTGTTTGTGCAAACAATGGAGCTTAACCAAGGAGTTAAAATTGCATGTCTGGAAGAAATTGCATATAATCAGGGATTTATTTCAAAAGAAGAGCTTCTCAAAAAAATTGAGAAATATGGCAATAATAGCGGTTATTATCAGTATGTAAAAAGTGTTGTAAGTCAAAATAATAAAGATTATGTGTATATGTAGTTAAAGGTAGCAAAAAAAATTTTTACCGACATTAATATTTGTGTAAGCGGAGTTAAAAATGCAAATATGTAGTTTGAGTTTTGGTGCTAAAATAAATGAAATTCCAAGTATACATAAATTCGCAGGAAAAAATCTTTTACCGGCTGATATAAAACTGGATGGATACAAAGCGTTTATCGGCGGGGATGTTTATACTCCTTCCGGGAAAATAATCAAACAGGATTTGTTGTTTAAGGACAAAAAACTTGTTGCTATTGATGATTTTAATGAAAATACTGTGACAGGTAAAATTGATTATGTAATTCTCAATGATGAAACGATAGCGCCTGCTATTTTTGATGAACATATACATGGTGGCTATGGAATTAGTTTCCATGATTCAGACGAAAAAGAAATTCGAGAATTGTTGAAAAAACTTGCGCAAAAAGGGGTTGGTGGTGTTCTCGCAACGACATTGCCAGGTGCAGCTGACCAGATAAGAAAACAAATAAAAGCATTAAATAATATTATAAAGAATCCGGATAAAGATTCGGCACGGCTTTTTGGAATACATTTAGAGGGCCCCTTTTTAAACCCGCAAAAAAAAGGAATTCATTCGATAAGGGATTTGATGGTTCCGAGTATAGAAAACTATGAAAGTTTTAATCCGGAAAATGTTAAAATGGTAACGCTTGCGCCTGAGCTTGACGAGGGATATGAGCTAACTAAGTATTTACAAGGATTGGGAGTCGTTGTTTCTGCAGGACATAGTCTGGCAAATGCAAAGCAAATTATAGATTCCGGTATAAATCATGTAACTCACATATTTAATGCCATGGCTCAAATGCATCACAGAATCCCTACCATAGCTAATGAAGGAGTAAATAACCCCAACATAACAGCGGAATTGCTTGCAGATGAATCTTCTGTAATACCTTCTATGATGAATATGCTGATGAAAATAAAACCAAAAGACAAGCTGGTATTGATATCAGATGCATTACCGTTTGCTGGCATGAAAACAGATTTTATTATGAACAAAAAACTTATACATGTTGATGAAAATTACGTACCAAAAGATGCTGACGGAACTTTGGCCGGAAATATTAAATTTCTGCCTGAA
>JAEEXX010000126.1 GCA_016287985.1 Candidatus Gastranaerophilales bacterium | reverse complement strand
TGTTAATGCGGCAAGAGGTGTCGCAATGCAAGTAAGCACTGCTGTAACGGCTTTAGTAAATAGTTTTACTACGGCAGTAAATCCTCAAATAACAAAAGGGTACGCAGCAGGAGAGACGGATTTCACATTAAAATTGGTATTTCGAAGCGCAAAGTTTTCGTTCTTTATTTTGTTGTTAATCGCATTGCCGGTTTTCGTGTCTGCGCCTTATATTTTAGATTTGTGGCTAGGAAACGTACCAGAAAACACGGATATTTTTGTAAGGCTTGTTTTGATTTATGTTTTAAGCGAAACATTAGCAAGTCCGTTGATAACGTTGATGTTGGCAACAGGCAATATACGCAATTATCAGATAGTTGTAGGCGGTTTTCAAATGATGAATTTCCCTATAACATATCTATGCTACAAGTTGGGCGCATCGTCTGAAACCATTTTTATAGTAGCAATTTGCATATCCGTCGTATGTGAAATGTCAAGACTAATGATGCTAAAAAAAATGGTCGGTCTGCCAGTAAAACAGTTTTTGAAAAATGTATATTTCAGAACATTTACTGTGACATTATGTTCCGCAGTGATGCCAATTGTACTTAAAAATTATTGCGAAGATAATTTATTGTCGTTTTTAATTTTGACCGCTGTATCGGTAATAAGTGCAGCAATTTTTTCATACACAATAGGCTGTACAAAAACGGACAAAGTTGCTATCAACAACCAGATTTTGAAAGTAAAGAAACGGATTTTTCGATGATTAATATCAGCGACAAAAAAGATTGTTGCGGTTGTTCGGCGTGTGCAAGCATCTGCCCTCGTTCCGCTATCGAAATGAAACCAGATGTTTTGGGGTTCAAATATCCCGAAGTCGATAATGATAAGTGCGTAGATTGCGGACTTTGCGACAAGGTTTGTGCTTTCAACGACAATTATGACAAATCTCTAAATCTTCCTGAGCCGATTGCATACGCTGCCCGTCATAAAGAAATGTTCGAGATTATGAAAAGCCGGAGTGGTGCGGCATTTGTTGCAGTTTCGGATTGGATTTTGGAAAACGGTGGAGTCGTTTACGGTGCAGGATACACAGGTCATTTTGTAGTAACTCACAAACGAGCGACAACCAAAGAGGAGCGCGATGAATTTCGAGGTTCAAAATATGTACAGAGCGATTTGACAGATGTTTTCAAGCAAGTAAGGGAAGATTTGAAAAACGGTCTGACAGTAATGTTTTCTGGTACGCCGTGTCAGACATCGGGACTAAATTCTTTCGTTGGCAAAACACTCAGGAAAAATCTTTATCTTGTTGACATTGTGTGTCATGGAACACCTGGTGCAACGATGTGGCGCGATTATTTGGATTATCTCGAAAAGAAATACAAGCGTAAAATTGTTGCTGTAAATTTTAGGGACAAAGAACAATTTGGTTGGAAAGCACATAAAGAAAGTTTTTTGTTTGATGGTTTTACAAGTTTTACAAGTTTTACATACGTGTTTTATAAACACATTGCATTCCGGATGTCGTGCGGCAATTGTCATTTTTGTAATTTGACAAGGCCCTCAGATTTGACGTTAGCAGATTATTGGGGATGGCAACGCGTTGATAATGAGTTTAATGCAGATGACAAAGGTTGTTCGCTTGTATTGCTTAACACAGAAAAAGGCAAAGAACTTTTTGAAACAGTGAAGGACAAGATGTCTGTAATCCCCGCAAAACTTGAAAATGTAATGCAGCCCAATTTGGAACATCCGTCAGTTTTTCATCCGAAACGTCTTGATTTTGAGAGGGATTATGAGAAATACGGATTTAAGTATGTATTAAAAAAATACGGACAAGAACCTCTGTACAAGAGGGCGTACATGTTTGTGAGAAAGTGCGGCAGCAAGGTGTTGAGGAAGGTTGGATTAAATAAATAGTAAAAGAGGGTTATCTTGTCAAAAATGAACTTATTATATTTGATACTGTTATTAGTATTTTTTTTGAAAGGCTTTGGATTTGTTGTATTAAATCATGGTTTTCTGGATTATGTCTTTATGTGCATATGTTTTCCATTGACTTATAACGCGACGACAAACTTTAAAGAAAGATACTCAAAAATAGTATTATTATATGTTTCCTTTGTTTTTTTGTCATGTATATATTCATGTATATATAATGAACAAAATTTTTATATGGTTTTTTTTCGTTCTTTTTACTATTTCTCGTTATTATTTTATTTCGTTTTGTTAAAATTTAAATTTAAATCAAAAGATATAGAAAAAGCGATAGAATATCTTTCTTTGTTATTTTGTATATGTTATATCTTGCAATGGTTACTATATCCTGTTGTTATTTTTGGAGGTGCTGATTCCTCTGATATAAGTGAAAGTCATTTTCGCATGAGAATGCCAGGTAGTATATGTTGTTACACATTATTATTACTGGGAATTAATAAATATTTAGTCACGAACAAATATCGATATCTTTTATACATTTTTATGGGAGGATTACCAATACTTATACAAGGTTTTCGGTCGTTAATTACTTTATCTATTGTTGCGTCATTCGTTATGATACCATTTATTCTAAAAAAAGTGTCAAAAACAATTATTATGAGCATTATTTTTGGGGGTGCCATTGTGTTTGCAATAAATTATAGTGAAACAGTACAATATAAAATAGAAGAAATGACTAAACGAAATGAATCAGAACAACTTTTTACGAATGATTCTTATATACGTTGGTTAGCGTTAGATTATTTTTGGAATCATCAATATAAAAACACCGCAGAAAAAATAATAGGTGGAGGAGAACCTATTGATAATACGACAGCATATTACCGTTCAATAAAACATGCGCGCGACTTTTACGGATATTATAGCGTTGATTTGGGGATAATCGGATTAAGCATGACAATTGGAATACCAGCAACTATACTGTTAGTTTTAATTTACTTTTTATTAATGTTACGTTTTAAAGATGTAAACTATCAATATGTAAGATTTACGTTATTTATTGTTCTTGCAGGTTCTGTTATGACAAGTATGGAATTGTTTAGGCCTGGTAATATTTTATTACTATCTCTTTTTGTGTATCTTGAGTATATTCGCTCAGTAGAAAAAAGAATGATTGTTACAAATTAAAAATCAAAAAAAATGAAAATTGGTATTTTAACATTTCACAACGCCGACAATTATGGTGCAGTTTTGCAATGCTATGCTTTGCAGGAATATGTCAAATCAATTCTAAGAAAAGAAGATAAGGTTTATGTGGTAAATTATTGGAGCAAAAAGATCAGAAATATTTACAAATTATTTCCACAAAAAAATGGATTAAAATTTAAAAGTATTATTTTAGATTTATATCGATCTTTCCATACCATAAAAAGAAACATAGAATTCAATAATTTTCGAAAAAAATATTTGGATTTAGGACCTGATGTCTTTGATGATTATGACTTAATAATTTACGGCAGAGACCAAATATGGAATTCTACCATAAAAGATGATATATACTGGGGGATTAACTATCACAAAAAGAAAATCGCTTATTCCGCAAGTTGTGGAGGTGAGTTTATTATTTCTGATAAAGCATTGACTTTGTTGAATGAGTACGATAAAATATCGTGCCGTGAGTCTTCGTTCACAAAACAGTTATCTATGTTGTTGAAAAGGGAAATATACACTACGTGTGATCCTGTTTTTTTGATTAATACTTGGGGTAAAATCGCTGCAAATCCCAATGAAGTTGGATATATACTCTTATATGTAATAATGCCTAATCATTACATTGAAGATGAGGCTATCAGATTGGGTAAGATATTACACAAAAAGATTGTAAGAATTGATTGGATTAACCAAGTTAATTATTTGTTTAATGTAAAAATACATAATAGAATTGCAATATCTGTTGAAAAATTTTTAGGATATATTGCTAATGCTGATTTGATACTAACAACTTCATTTCATGGAACAGCGTTTAGTATATTATTCAGGAAGCCATTTTATGTGTTTAAAATAAATAAACGAATGGATAGGATTATTGATCTATTAAATACAATAGGCTTGTCGCAATTGTACGTTGATAAAATACCATCCAATAAAATACCAGAACAAATATACAGTCGTGATATTGAAAATAATATTTCGGAGTATATTGAATATTCAAAAAAAGTTCTTACAAGTTTCATAGGCAACTTATGAATCCCGAAATAAGTGTAATAATACCATTGTACAATAAGGAAAGAACAATAGCAAATACCATTGAGCATGTTCTTTCTCAAAACTATAACGATTGGGAATTGATAATAATTGATGACGGTTCTACAGATAATAGTAGAATGGTTGTAGAAAAGTATTTAAAAGACCAAAGGATAAAATACTATTATAAAAAAAATGGAGGTCCTTCTTCCGCAAGAAATTATGGTGTTGATAAAGCAACAAAAGAATGGATTGTATTTTTGGACGCTGACGACTTCTTTTTAAATGACGCGTTATGTACGTATAGTCAATTGATTGTATCTAATCCTGATATGTTTTTTTTTGTATGTAATTTTTATACCCAATATAACGGAAAATATAAATTGTATTCGCGCAAATACAAGAATGGTTGTTTGAAAAATAATTTTTATGCATGGATGTTCAATCGTTGCATGCCAAGAGCAGGTGCTTGTATAATGCATGAAACTGTATGTAAAGAATTTCCATACAATGATAAAATTAGAAGGTATGAAGATGCAGATGTTATTTTCAGAGCAATGGCTAAATATAAAGTTTATACATGTAGAATACCTGTACTTGTATACAATACAGATACTTTGGAAGCCTCAAAAAGCAGATCTAATATCTTCGAAGATTATTTAGGTTATATTGATTTAAAAAGTGGAAACTTTTGGGCTCGCATTGCAAAGTATGATTTATTTTTTAGAAATATTC
>JAEEXX010000125.1 GCA_016287985.1 Candidatus Gastranaerophilales bacterium | reverse complement strand
AACCAAACAGCACGGCGGGAGTGACAGAATAGCCGCAGTTGCCTAAAGACATTCTGAAATCTCTTCTATAATTTATGTGCAAGGGGATGAACCGCTAATAGCCCCTGAAAATATCGAGCTTGTGAGAAAAGGGGTTGTAGAAGACGATAATGCTGATATTTCCACCCTTGTTCGTGAAATAAAAGATGAAAATGAATTAAATAATCCTAATCTGGTTAAATGCGTATTTGATTTAAACGGTTATGCAATGTATTTTTCACGTTCAAAGATTCCATTTGAGCGCAATATTGGCAAATCAAAATTTTATGGTCACTTAGGAATATACGGATATAAAAAAGAAGCTTTGTTTAAGATGACCAGATTAGCGCAAACTCCTTGCGAAATGGCAGAGAGTCTTGAACAACTAAGAGCACTCCAAAACGGTATGAAAATCAGGGTTGCTGTTGTTGATAATGCTCCTGTAGGAATTGACACAATGGAAGATTTCGAAAAATTTAAAGCAATGGTTGAGGGGCAGGGGTAAATTCAACCTCTTTATGATAGACAAAGGCTTAGGATTATTGTAAAATTGACCTAATGAATCTTAAAACCAAAATAACAAAACTCCACTATACGACAAATCCTAAAGGATTGTTATTTGTTGTGCTCAAGTTTTGTTCTTTATTTTATTCGTTTGGGAGCGGATTTAAGAACTTTTTGTATGACAAAAATATAATTCACTCAAAAAAAGTTGATGCATATGTAGTTTCGGTAGGGAATCTTACAACCGGCGGTGTCGGTAAGACGCCTGTCGTTGCGGAAATTGCAAAATACTTTGTTGATAAAGGAGACAAAGTTGCTATTGTTTCAAGAGGATACGGGGGAAAATTAAATAATAAAGAAGTTCACGTTATTTCTGACGGAATAAATCTTCATTACAATGCTGAAATGGCAGGAGATGAGCCTTACTGGCTCGCAGTGAATCTAAATATGTGCGCTGTTCTAACTTGTTCAAGCAGGTACAAAGCCTGCAAATATGCAATAAAAAATTTGGGCATCACGAAAATTATACTTGATGACGGGTTTCAACACAGGAAATTGTACCGTGACTTAGATATAGTTTTAATTGATTCCGAAAAACAATTTGGTAACAATAATTTACTGCCGGCGGGACCTCTTAGAGAAGGGGTAGGGGTAAATACAGGGGTAAATAGAGTATCTAAATTCGTTGTTGTGAGTAAAAATGTCGACCATAAAAATGCGGAAGAGTTTGCCAAAGAATTGGAAACGACTTACCAGAAACCGGTATTGTTATGCAAAACGGAACCTGATTATATTTACAATATAATAAACGGAGAACATCTTGAAAAGGGAACTGAAATAACTGCGCTTTCTGCTATAGGCCAGCCTGAGCAATTCTATAAATTTCTTGAAAAAGATTTTATAATAAAAGAAAAAATTACGTTTGATGACCATCATCAATATACGGTGGAAGATATAAAAAATATAGATGGTACTATCGTTACCACAGAAAAAGATGCGGTTAAACTCGCACGATTCGGGAATGCAAATATTTATGCGCTAAAATTGAAAACATCGGTTGATGTTCAAAAATTATTGAAAAATTGATTGGAGAGTTTTTATGTCTGTTGACGATACTTTAGTTATGATTATGGCAGGAGGAGAGGGGAAAAGACTGTTTCCTCTAACGCAGGATAGAGCCAAACCGGCTGTTCCGTTTGGCGGAAGGTATCGAATTATTGATTTTGTACTTAATAATTTTATAAATTCAGGCTTTTTTAAAATAAAAGTATTAACGCAATATAAATCTGATTCTTTGAATAAGCATATTACAAGGGGGTGGAATCTTTCACCATTCTTAAATCAGTATGTTGATTTGGCGCCGGCACAAATGCGCACCGGCGGAAGCTGGTATAAAGGTACAGCTGACGCAGTTTATCAGAATGTGTTCCATATACATGATGAAAATCCGAATTATGTTTGTATATTTGGAGGCGACCATATTTATAAAATGGATGTTTGGCAAATGCTGAAATTCCACAAAAATCTAAATGCCGAGCTAACGATTTCCGCAATTCCAATTCCGATAGAAGACGCTTCTGAATTTGGGATTATTGAAGTTGATGATAATTGGAAATTAACAGGCTTCATTGAAAAACCGCAAACGACTCCAAAACATATTCCAAATAACCCTAAAATGTGTCTTGCCTCTATGGGAAATTATATTTTTAATAAAGATGTTCTTGTAAATGCGCTTGAAGAAGATTCTAAAATCGAATCTTCAAACCATGATTTCGGAAAAAATGTTATACCAATGCTTCTGGAGCAAGGTAAAAATATTTATGTATACAATTTTGCAGAGAACAATTTCCCCGGAATGACAAAAAGAGAAAAAGGCTATTGGCGGGATGTTGGAAGCATAGATGCATACTGGCAGGCTAATATGGATTTACTGGACTATGAACCGGAATTAAATTTATATTCAAAAGACTGGCCTCTTAGAACATTTAGTTATAACTATCCGCCGGCAAAATTTATCTGGCAGGAAGGAGATAGAGTCGGTATGGCAACAAATTCGATGGTTTCTGAGGGGTGCATAGTATCAGGCGGAACTATTTCAAGGTGCGTACTTTCACCAGAAGTTAAAATTAACAGTTACTCTCAGGTTACAGACAGCATCCTGATGGAAAATGTTAATGTAGGCAGATATTCTGTCATAAAAAAAGCTATTATAGACAAGAATGTCATTGTTCCACCATATACGCAAATTGGTGTAGACAGAGAAGCTGATATAAGCAGAGGATTTTTTGTTTCGGAAGGAGGCATAACTGTTGTTCCTAAAGGAGCTCATTTATGATAAAACTCGTTGCAACAGATATTGACGGAACAATTTTAATACCCGAAGGTAAATTTGCACCAACCGTGAAATCTTGTATCAAAAAATTGTGTGAAAAAGGCATAAAAGTAGTTCTTGTAACAGGGAGAATGGATAAGTCTGCAAGATTGATTGCGGATGAACTGAATCTTACAACACCGATAGTTTCATATCAGGGCGGACTGGTTAAAGAAAGTGAAAATGTTTTATACGAAAGATATTTAACTGAAGAACAAGCAGAAAAAATCGTTGAATGGGCGAAAACGGAAAAAATCCACATTAACTTATACAACAATGATATTTTGTATTCAGAAGAAGATGATTATGAAATAAACAGATATTGTTCTATTCAGCATGTAAACCATACGATAAAAAATTTCTCTGAAATAAAAAAAGATAAAGTAAATAAGATTTTAGCAATTGATTATTCTAATCCTGAAAGAATCAGCAAATATGAGGCGGAGCTTCCTAAAATATTTCCGGATTTATATATAATAAAATCAACTCAATATTTTCTTGAATTTTCCAACAAAGAAGCTTCTAAATATTGCGCCGTAAAGTTTTTGCAAAAATATTGGGGGTTAAAAGATGATGAAATTTTAACCATTGGCGACCAAAACAACGATATTGAACTCTTGAAAGCCGGTGGGATAAAAGTAGCAATGGGGAATGCTACAGCAGAATTGAAGCAAATCGCAGATTATGTAACAGATAGTGTATACGACGATGGTTTTATAAAAGCAATTAAAAGGTTTTGTGAATAAAATGAACCAGATTTGATATTTGATCTTTTAAGTTTGCAAAAAATAAACAAATGTTTATGTATAGTTAAGTAAAGAAAAGAGTGTAGTCTTAGAAGCCGGATGCTCAGGATTAATTACCTAAAATAGTAATTTGCTTGTTTTTTTATACGGGTTTTGCGTATAACGTATACAGTATTATGCGGAGTATAAAAATGCAAGAATTATATATAGGTAAAGTCTCCCTTTATTAAATAGCAAAAAATATTTTTACAGGATTTATATTAAAGTATAACAATCTAAGGAGGAAACATTATGCAAGTATCACTAAACACGCAAAATGCGAGTTGTAACTATTTAACACCAACATTCAAAGGTATACTGGTTAAGAATGAAGGAATGAAAAAAATATTAACCAAGCGTGATATAGCGGAATTGCAAAAAGTTGATACAAGAAAAGTATCACTAATGTGTATGCAGAAAGCAGTAGACGCGGCAGAATATGAATTTTTTGATAAATATCCTGAATGTAAAGCAGCAGGCATGGCTAAATTGTGCAGAAATGCTATAAGGGGAAAAGCGCTGGAATTACTTAACAGTACTAATGAACGAAAGGAAATAGATTTTGAAGTCATTCCTACATATGAGCGTTCATTAGAGGGATTACATAATTATTATATTGATTTCTATCCTTGTAATTTTCAGATTCCATTTGTTGTAGGATATGGCCAACACGCTCTAACAAAAGATAAAGATATGGATCTCGTACAGGATTTATTTAAAGAAGAAAATAGCGAAAGCTTGAAATGGAGATTAGATTTTTATGCATCGACAAAGGGATATAAAGATTTTAGTTTTCGTTATGGACGCGGATATGAAGCTTGTTACGAAGAACTGGTAAATAAAAATGATGATATTAAATCATTATTGGAAAGTCCTTTGTATAAAAAAGTGCAACAATTAGAACAATTAAAGAAGGAAATAAAGGAAATAAAAAATAGTACTAAAGGTATTTCAAAATCAGGTGATATATCCCCCAAAATGCAACAAGTAGAGGACTTGAAGAAAGAGATTGAAGAAATTACTAATAAAACTGAAGCAATGCCGGTGCTTGCACGAATCCCCGTTCATAAAGGGCATTATGAGGAAATTAATGATGAATTTGGTTCGGAACGTACTTGGGTATGGGATAAGTAAATAGGACGGGTTTTAACCCGTCAAAAACTTAAAAATATGTGAGGGTGACTAAAGTCAATCCTACTATAGATTGCAAATATATGGACAAAATGTGCAAATGAGCGGACTTTTTTGTTACCGAA
>JAEEXX010000124.1 GCA_016287985.1 Candidatus Gastranaerophilales bacterium | reverse complement strand
AACCATTGTTGTATAGCTGCCTTGGTTTTCATAATAAGGTTTTGTCCATACAATATTACGTTCCGGAGTTACTTGAGAAATTATTTGTTTATACCATTCCTGATTCGGATAATCATATTCTTCATTTGCGAAATTCCTGTCAATAATAACTTTTCCATCTTTATCATGGTAAGCGTAAAAACATACATATTTTTTAGATTTGTCTACAATGTATGGCTTAAACCAAATTCCGCCACCCAATGTGCTGGGGTAATTTTCAAAAATCCTTGTAATAACTCTGTCGGTTAATTCATAACTTCTATCGGTTCTGTAAAATAAACTACCAATTAGTGCTAAGCTTTTAAGATTGTCCTCTGATTTTATTATTCTGAATTTTATATCATCTGCGAATGAATCAATCGAATATACATAGTTTTGAACCATTAATTGTTTTGTTTTCATTCTGGAAATTATGGTATGGCAAGCGAATACAGACATTAAAAATGTAAGCATTACAATTAAAGTTATAATAATTTTTGCTTTTACTGTTTTAAACATTATTCAAAAATTAAAAATTTATCAAAACCAACCATTTTAAAAGAATTCATTAGATTTTCCGAAACATCTTTAAGTTTTAAAATTCCATTTCGTGAGGTCATTAATTTGTATAATTCCAGAATAATTTTTAAACCGAAACTTGAAATGAATGTAATTTGGGAAAAATCAAGTATAACTTCTGCTATAGCTATATCAGAATCCTCAATAGTATCTTTTACCTTAGTACCGTACTCAACTGCTGTATCCAAGTCTAATCTCCCGGCAGCTTGAACATGCAAAGTGTTAAATCCGTTATTTTTAATTATAATATCCATAAAAGCCCTCAATTTTTATAATACATACAATTCAAACCTTTTACAAATTATTACATAAATTTAAAATTTTTTTATCGTGTGTATAATGGATTCAATTAAATTCAAATAACTTAAAAAGACATTAAAATTTGGGCCTGGCGAGAGTGTCTTGGATTGTTCGCATTGAACGGCAATTCCGTGTTTTGCTTTTTGTGCTAATCGCACAAGAAAGCAAAAGCACTCCAGCCTCCGCTCACAATCCGCTCGAACTCTAAACTGCTCCGCAGTCAGAGTTCTCGTCTTGGTCAAAACAAAGTAATAGGCGGTTTGGGATATACTCCAAACCGCCTATTACTGGGCCTGGCGAGAGTCGAACTCGCGGCAGACGCGGTTTAGGAAACCGCCGCTCTATCCTACTGAGCTACAGACCCACAACTTATTCAATTTTAATTCATAACTGCTCCGTTCGTCAACCTGCTTGTCTTGCACTTCTGCAAGCCGTCCCGTTGACTCACTCCACCTCAGTCGCTTACGCTCCTTCAGCTTGCCCGCATTATAATTTTATCACAAAATTTTATATTTTTGAAAACTTCTCAAGCCTTTTTAGTTCAGAACCTAAAATTTTGTCGGAAATTTCATTTTCTATAAAGTCCCATGGTTGTGACTCTGTAACACAATATCCGTTTGTAAATTTATCAAGGTTAATTTTCAACTCTTTTGCGACCGATTTATATATCCCCAAACTCGGATTGTAACCGCCATTTTTATACACTTCTATCATAAATTCGCCGAGGCTTTCATCCCCCCTTGAAAGTACAGTTTGCCAATAATCCCATTTTACGCTTGAAAACTTTGACGAAATACCGAGTTTTGCAAGTTCTTTTTCCAAATACTTTTGTTTCTTTTCCAGAGTTTTAGTATCTTCTCTTTTAGCATTTTGGAGTGGTGTGTGCGGTTTCGGTATAAAGCTTGAAAAGGAAAATGTTAATTCAAATCCTTTGTTTGCTGATTTTAAATTTTTTGCCAGCAATATAAAATCTTCAATATCGTTTTGGGTTTCTGTGGGAAGTCCAAGCATAGAATATATTTTTAAACCTTTTAAACCGTTTTCATGGCATATTTTCACGGCATTAAATATTTGTTCATTACTGAGGTTTTTATTTATATATTTTCTCAGTCGTTCACTTGCTGCTTCTATAGCAATAGTTGATGTTTTTTGTCCGCCGAGGACAAGTGTTTGAATGAGTTGAGGGGTAATGGAATCTGTCCTCAAAGAGGAGATTCCAAGTTCTATTTCTAAACCTGATTCAATTTTTTCTCTTAAATAATTCATAATATCTTCAAATTTTGGGTGTGCACTTATTTGGGCGCCAAGCAGTGCTATTTTATTTGTATATTTCAAACCGTTTTCTATAGTTTCTATAATTTTTTCATAGGAATTGCTCCTGAACGGTAAGTTGAGATAAGATGCCGTACAAAATGCACATCTGTTCATACATCCTCTTTGCACTTCAACAATAAATGTATTTTTGAAGTAACTTTTTTCACTAATGATTGGAGTGTATATAATATTATTCAGTTCGGATGTTTTTTTCTTAACTTTTTTGCTTATTTTAGGGACGTAAATTCCTTCCAGTTTGGAAAGGTTCAGCAGGGTAGTTTGTTTGTCTTTCTTCTCTTTTAATATTTCCAAAACTTGTAAAAAAGTTTCTTCACCGTCACCTATTATCATAAAATCAAAAATGTCGTTATAAGGTATCGGATTTGTTGTAATTACAGGTCCACCGGCGAATATAAGCGGAGTATTTTCACTTCGTTCGGAAGATTTGAAAGGGATTCCATTTTTATCAAGAATCTCAAAAACTCCTAAAAAATCAAAATCGAAAGAAAGTGAAAATGCAACAGAATCTGTTTGTCTGCATGAAATTACAGGGAAATCGGTCGAAATTCTTTGCGTATTGATTCCTTCATACGTATCTGCAAGTTTAAATAGCCACATATACCCCAAAGAGGATAAAGCAAATTCTTCTTTTGCAGGATAAGCCATTATAAAATTATAATCATAGTTCCCAATATTCGGTTTGTATAGTAGTTTATCCATTTTAATTAATACTCTTTATGTAGAGTTCTTCAATTAAAACGCAGACTGTAGCCGCAATTGCAGGCGCAAATATTACACCAACTACCCCAAGATATTGTGCTGTTATGAATAAGAACAGGTAAATTATTAACGGATGAAGATTTAAAATCTTTCCAAATATGAACGGTCTTACCAGATTGTTTTCTGCAAGTTGTGCAACTGCAAAAACAATAAGAACAAAAACCATAGCAACTGCGCCTGACTTTAATGCCGTAAGCAAACATATAACAAGTGCTATAGCAGGTCCTATGACAGGGATTATATCCAAAATAGCTGTTATCAATCCAAGCAGAAGTGCGTAATCAATACCGAAAATCAAAAGTCCTATCGTCATTATCACTCCTACACTAAACATTGTGGCGATTTGGGCTATAACATATCCTCCGATTTTATTTGATATTGATAACATTATTTCGGAAGCTTTTTCTTTCATATTCTCCGGAAATAAGCTTAAATAACCTTTTTTAATAGTATCTTTATCTGCCATAAAATAATAAATAATTAATACGGCGGCAATTATGTAAATAAATGTTTGCGCAAGGTTAATACTTAGGTTAATAGATTGATTAACAAATTGAGAAGTTACCTCGGTTGCTGACGATAAGATATTTGAAAAATCAATATTAGCAAGGTGAGTGTGATTAATGAGCGGGGTATTAATTATAAATGCTTTTAAAGTGTCAAAGTATTGCGGAATATGAACAATAAAAGATTTAACCTCGTGTCCTAGCATTCCCAAAAGCGGTATAAAAAACGCAAATATAATTCCGATAGTACCTGTTAAAACAAGGCCTGAGGCTAAACTTCGTTTCATTTTTTTTGACAATATGTCTACGAGCGGATTAAGGGAACAGGCAATTACATAGGAGGCAAAAAACAAAATGGCTATATCTTTAATTTTGGTTATAAAAATTAAAAACATAATTGCTATTATAAAGAATATAACGTTTTTTGCGGTTATATATTTTTGAAACATATTTTCAAACATAACACATTCTCCTAATCTCTTGCAGTAATTTTACCATAAAATTTTAGCCTAATATATATTCAATTTATCCTAAATAATGTTAGAATATTTTTATGTCAGTATTACTTGAAGTTAAAAATTTATCAATAGAATATAAAGGCATTTCAAAAGATACCTCACCTATACTTGCGGTTGATAATATTTCATTTAAGATTCAGCAGGGGGAAATTTATGCTCTTGCAGGTGAATCAGGTTGCGGTAAATCTTCTACAGCAAAGGCTATATCTAAATTAATCCTGCCAAAAAACGGGGAAATATTCTATGACGGAAAATCAATTTATGAAATAGGTAAGATTTATCCTCAAAAGGTGCAAATGGTTTTTCAAAATCCTTATGCCAGCTTGAATCCAAAAATGAAAATCGGAGATATTTTAAGAGAACCATTGGATATAAATACAAAACTTACCAAATCCGAAAAAAATAATAAAGTGCAGGAAATAGTAAAGGAAACAGGACTTGAAGGAATTTGTTTGGAAAATTATCCGCATGAGTTTTCGGGCGGGCAAAGACAGAGAATAGCTATAGCCAGAGCTCTTATTTTAAATCCGGAGTTTTTAATTGCAGATGAACCTGTGAGCGCACTTGATGCAAGCATTCAGGCGCAGATTTTGAATCTTTTGAAAGAATTAAAACTGAAAATGAATTTGACTATTTTGTTTATTTCGCACGATATGAATGTTATAAAATTTTTGGCGGACCGAATTGGGATAATGTATCAAGGTAGACTTATTGAAGAAAACTATACTGGAACGGTTTTCCGTCATCCTAAAGAAGAATATACAAAAACTCTTTTAAACGCAGTACCTGTTTTAAAAGTATAAAAAATAACCGCCTAAACTAGCGGTTATTTTTTTAATTTTTTACTTATTCATTTGTTGTAATTTGTCGCAAGGATCGCAGATTTCTCTGACTTTTATACAAGGCTCGCAAGGTTTTTACTGC
>JAEEXX010000123.1 GCA_016287985.1 Candidatus Gastranaerophilales bacterium | reverse complement strand
CTATAATCACATCTCCTTTGATTGCCTCATTAATATGTAGTGAATTGTGGAAATTCACTGGTATGCCGACTGTCGTTTTATGATTACTTGTTACGACAGTAAAATTCAGCGATATTGAACAATATTTTCCCACAATAATATTCCCGCCAGAGGCCATCAATATGCATTTGGGCATAATCAAAGTAAACTTGTGTATAAAAATCCTTTTGGGATAAATAAAAGTAGAATCACTATATATTTCCACTCCCTCTTCACAAAGCCCCAATGTTTTTTTTCTTAGTTTTACTTTTGTTTTCTCAACCAACCAACGCAATTTTCTTAATATATTTATCATTTATTTTTTCAATATTTTAAGAATTATGACATATGCTGATTTTAATATGTAATTATATATTTTTAAAAATTTAACAATTAATATCTGTATGTGATTACAATGAAGGTAATATTTCAAATATACTTCCATTGCCTGCATACTATATTTTATCATTTTCCATTTTGGGCTGCTGTAAATAAAGCCTGTGGACTTGCCGCCTTCATGAATAATATACAAATCTGGAATGAGCCTGAATTTTAATCCTTTTTCTTTGATTTTATACCCTAATATGTATTCTTCCGCATACAAGAACGTCCGCTCATCAAACATACCTACATCACAGAAAGAATCGGTTTTTATTACAAAAAAAGCACCACTCGGCACTTCAAAATCCATCTCCTCATTATATGGTCTTTCCTCTTCATAAACCAGGTCTCTTACCCTTCTTCTAAATAACGGTCTAAGTAACTTCAAATGCGTACATACAACATCTGTGTAGTTAAAAACTTTCCTAAATGCTTTGTACATATTTGGAGGAGTATCCTTTTCGTGAGGAACATAATGCCACGGCTGAACTCCTGCATATTGAGTCGACAAATCATTCAATTTATCCACCAATTTGTCAATGACTCCAAATTCAGGAATTTCAACATCAGGGTTCATTATAACAATAAAGTCAACATCATATTGCTCTAAAACTTGTTTTACACCATAATTATTGCCATACGCATATCCTCCATTTCGAGGTGCTACATAAAATAAACAATTTTTGTATTTTTGGATATTTTCTCTAAGATAATTTACGTCATCAGCATTTGAAGACAGATTGTCCACTACACATATACAGTAATCTTTCGCAGTGTTGGCTTCAATGCTTTTAATTGCCAAAAGTGTGTCTTGGGCTGAATTGTAATTTACAATAATTATAGCGTAATCAATTCTTTTCTTATACATTTTTTACAAAATATTTGTCCAAAAATCTTGGTATCAATAGCATTAACAACAAGAAAAACATATCCAAAAAACTCAAATGAAAACCAAATGGAATTAAATAAGATTGTTTAAACATAAAAAGGATTATCGCAACATTACCTAATTTTGTAATTTTTCTATGGCGACTAAAAAGCAAACGCATACAAATCAACAAGATAAAAGGAAACAAAAATGGAATAAAAAGTCCAAAATCAATATACAAACAACCATATAACGTTTGAAACCACCAAGCATTAGTTCCTGTTAAATCATGTAAGGAATAAACACTGTTATTTTTAATAAAAGTACCGAAACAGAACATTCCATCTGTATGTTGTAACAAATTGTTATAAAATTCAAAACCTAAATTTAAATATGATTCTCCGAAATATCTAAGTACATTATCGAATCCAGAGTGCCGTGAAAATCTTTCAGAGCCAATAATACTAAAAATGATAACAAATAAACATAAAACTATGATAGAAATTGTTACGAATTTTTTTTTCCATAGTATAGGTATCCATTTCCAAAAAACAACTATAAAAAAAACAACATTAAAAAAACTAAATAACATCAGAGCCCTACTTCCTCCAACTGCCCCTGTAAGAATTGAGGACACAACATATAAAGTTAAAATATTAACTACTCGTTTGAAATCAAAAAAACATTTATGAAATCCTATAAAAAAAAAGGCAATTAAATATGGAAGAATTACTATATTATTTATTCTGCCCAAATAATTTATCAACAATAAAGGTCTAAAAGAGGAATAAAAGATTTCATCAAGTTCCTCTGCTCCAAGGTCATGTGTATGACCCATACCATACCTTATTGTGATAGTAAACTGAAATATTTTTAATATAATATAACTTATTCCTATACCATAAGCAAATTGAATTATTTTATTATTTACTGGTTTTATGTCAACATCAAAAGATGTTGCATTAAAAGATTTCCAAATTTGCAGAATAAAATATGTAAATATAAAATTAAAACAATAAGGAATTATTGGCAATAAATCATTTTTTGAAAAATGAGGATTTTCCATTACATCAAAATATTTATTTGTATATAATAGCAAAACTCCACCTAAACAAAAACAAGAAATATAACTATAGAGAAACGACCGAACCGAAACTCCATCTTTTTTATAAAAATACAATGCGCAACCTAAATGTAATAAACAATGTGCTATAATAATAATTAAATTCATAAACTTATATTTTTTAATTATAAAATCAAATAAAATATCTAATCAATCAAAAAAAAATTTTATTTTTCTTAAATAATGGAATAATATTCCCAAAGGGTAATATAGATATAATGAGAAATGATTTTTTGCAAAATTTAAGAAACGTTGATTATCAATAGAATACCTAAAAATATTCTTAACCATATTTGCTTTTATATTAACATCTTTCAAAAACGATGTATTTGCTTGCCTCTCTTTTAAATATAATAAGAAAAAATAATCTGCAATTTTTTTCCCACGCTGTTCTATCCACTCATGGTTAGATATTGTAATACCACTATTATGACGTCTATAAACAGAGGTTTTTGTAGAAAAAAATTGACAAGGAGCAATCCACGCCATGGATAAAAACATCCCCCAATCCATACTACGCGCAGGTCCACTTTGATATACAGACATAGCCTCTATACTTCTTCTATAACATACGGTCATTGTTTGGATGAAGTTACCTTTTAATAAAACAAGAAAAATATCTCCCGAAAAACTTTTTTCTTGATTATTAATTGCGAATTTCCACTCTAATGGTTCTTTATCCGCCGATACAACATCAAAACCTGTATAGCACATTCCATATTCCTCATTTCTCTCCAAAAAATCCACTTGCATCTGCAACTTTCTCTCATCAATCCAATAATCATCTCCCTCACACAGGGCAATATACTTGCACTTATCCTGCCATCTTGAATAGTACGGAATCTTTGATTTTTTTGCCGTCCAATGATTGTACTTTAAATAAAATACCGCAAAATAACACATTTCATTTGTCTTATGTTGACAAAGATTTAAAACGTAATCATCTGTTTCTTCTGTACTTAACGAATTAAAATGCTCGTCAACATATTTTTTTATGACTTCTTGTTCTCCGTCCGTACTGCAATCGTCCATAACGATACATAGATACGGAAAATTTGTTTTTTGTATACAAAAACCATTCATCGCGTCTTCTATGTACGCATGATGATTGAAGGTCATACATCTAACTACAACCAAAAAATTTTCAGGCATAGGCATTTCCAATTTTTCCTTTTTAAGTTTTGTCTTAAATAACCTTCTTGTCTGTTGATATTGTTTTGTTTACAAAAACAATTTTATCCACTACATAATGAATCGGTTTAAGACAGACAGAGAATATTTTATCCAAAATCAATGAAATAATTAAAACAACTACAACGCTCGCAAAAAGATGCCAAACAAGAGCCGTCAAACTATCAGTTGTCAATTGCTCAACATTTTCAAATTTAGAATAGATGTTGAGCAAATAACCATGAATAACAAATATTCCCCAAACACTTTTTGCCAAAGTATTGATTAAGTCATATTTTTTGATATTCAAGTTCTTAAACATCAAGAAAAAAGATGTTGCCTGAATTATTACAAAAATATTGCAATAATCCAATGCGTGACTCCTGTTTATGAACAATCCAATGAATATTACAAATGTTGACACAACGTATGTCAAGAAAGCTTTTCCATTCCCTGTAACACATTTCCTCGACAAGTATCCACCAATATAATAGCACAAAATAAAATTACATAAAGTGAAACCTTTCCCATTACCTTTTTGGGAAATAGGGGACATTCCTCCAACTTCAATATTCATTTTTGACCCCAAAAAATCAAAAACAGATGGTATTATAGAAAATAATATCAATAATAAGACAATAAAACAATCAAGTTTGTTATTTTCTAATTTGTCCATAATGATATTGAGAAACGGCGCTAACAAAAAAACAGTTGAATATAACCACGCATAATAATTTGACGGTATTAATGAACCGATTATTTTAGATATTGAAAAATTCTGATGATATATTTCACTTCCTATTTGAAGGAGAAAATGATATAACACAAGTGTCAAGAACAAATCTATCACTTTCCTTATGTTGGAACTGTGCTTCCGTGTCATAAAATAGCCAGACAATATGACAAATGTATTTACGGCGCATATTGTCAATGATTCCATCAAGTACAAAAAACATTTGTTTGCAAATGGTGCATTTTGTACAAAACTCAGTGCTCCCTGTCTGCTTGTATCATTAAAATGTAAAATAATAACAAACAAAATCAGAAACAATCTCATCAACTCAAAATTTGAGGAACGAACAGATGTAACCGTATTACTCATTTTCACCTCCTAATTAAAAAGTTTTTTTCATTACGAGAGATCCAAGTTGATACTCTATCCTTTTTCCTGTCCCACCAATATAAAATCGGCTTTTCAATCAATTTTATCCTCACAAAATCAATAAGCGAGCAAGCGGCAAAAACACCTAAGACACAACCAATTACATAAAACGGCATACCATAATGCCCTACATTGTCCAACATATCTTTCCATAGCCATTGCCGCATAGTGTCGCTATTGGCATGTATGAGCAAAATTCCAAAGGTAGTTGATGCAACTGCGTT
>JAEEXX010000016.1 GCA_016287985.1 Candidatus Gastranaerophilales bacterium | reverse complement strand
TTGGCAAACAGAAGTGCATTAATCAGAGTTCCTGCTAAGCGTGGTAATTCAACCAGAATTGAACTGCGTTCTCCGGATCCAAGCTGTAATCCATACTTGGCACTTGCAGTTATTTTAGGTGCAATTTTAGACGGCGTTGAAAACAAAATCGAACCGCCTCTTCAAGTCGAAGAAAATATCTATCACATGACTAAAAAAGAAAGAAAAAGAGCAAAGATTGATTCACTTCCCGCTTCTTTAGATGAAGCATTGGATTTATTAGACAATGATGAAATTATAAAAGATGCTTTAAGTAATCATATTTATGATGAGTTTGTTTCAGCAAAAGAAAAAGAATGTGATAAATTCAGAACCTACGTAACACCGCTTGAAGTGGATATGTATCTGAATATGCAATAAATTATTATGTTCCCTCACAAAAAACCTCTCACTCGAGGGTAATAGAGAAAGTTTAAATTTTATTATCTTCCACAATTATAAATCTACTTTCACCCTAAAAGGTGCACTGAGTTGCACCTTTAATATTAATGCGAAAAAATCAAGAATTAGAAAAAATAAAGGGAAATAACAATGGCTCAAAATATTAATGAAAAAGAAACGACAGCTGTTTTATTAAAAGTTAAAGATGATACAAAAAAAAAGACAGAACTAAGAATTAGAAAAGTTATAATATTTACTGTTGTTTTAGTTGCAACATTGGTTATTGGTTCTTTATGTGCATTTAATACAACAAAATTTATAAGTTTATATAATCTGTCTTTTATCAACAAAGCAGATACTGGTTTTATGATTATATCAACAATTCTTGTTATGCTTATGACACCTGCTTTGGCTCTGTTTTATGGTGGAATGGTTCGTAAGAAAAACGTGCTTGGTACCATTATGCAGAGTTTTATTGCACTTGGTGTAGTATCTGTCATCTGGTTTTTGTATGGATATTCTCTTGCTTTTGGCGGTGACATTGGTAATATTATAGGAAACCTTGACTTTATTATGTTAAAAAATGTTGGATTATCACCAAATGAGGGTTCAACAATTCCACATCAATTGTTTTTTATATTCCAAATGATGTTTGCTTGTCTAACTCCTGCGCTTATAACAGGTGCGTTTGCTGAAAGATTTAAGTTTAAAAGTTATCTTTTATTTTTAATTTTATGGGTAACTTTTATATATTGTCCTCTTGCTCATTGGGTTTGGGGCGGAGGTTGGATAAGCAAAATCGGTGGAATTGATTTTGCCGGTGGACTGGTTGTACACATCGCATCAGGTGCCGCTGCGCTTGCTTGCTGTATTATGCTCGGCAACAGAAAAGGTTACAAAACAGAGAATATGCCGCCTCACAATTTAACATTAACGTTTATAGGCCTGATGTTTCTTTGGGTTGGCTGGTTCGGGTTTAATGCAGGGAGTGCATTGTCAGCAAATGCTTTAGCGACTACTGCGTTTATTAATACACAATTAGGTGCCGCTTCAGGGCTTCTTGCTTGGCTCGGTGTTGAATATTTGCACAGGGGAAAACCAACCGTATTAGGTGGTATGTCAGGAACTCTTGCGGGATTAGTAGGTATCACACCGGCTTGTGGATTTGTAACTCCGACATCAGCAATTGTTATAGGGATTATTACCGGAATGATTTGTTATATTCTAACAACTTTTAAAGGAATCTTTAAATATGACGATTCGCTTGATGTTATAGGAATCCATGGAACAGGCGGAATTGTGGGTTCTGTATTAACAGGTGTTTTCGCAACAGTTTTAATAAATCCTGATGGCACAAACGGACTTTTATACGGAAGCTTTAAGTTGTTTAATGCACAAATCGTTTCTACAATAGCAAGTATTGCTTTCTCATTTTTCGGAACAATTTTAATTCTGTATATTATTGACAAAATTTCAGGTCTAAGAGTATCTGAATTCGAAGAAATGCAAGGACTTGATATATCGCAGCACGGTGAGAATGCTTATAGATTACAAATATAGAGGTATCAAAAAATGAAAAAAATAGAAGCAATAATAAAACCATATAAAGTTGAAGAAATAAAAAATTCACTTGTTGAAGTCGGCGTTCACGGAATGACTGTCACTTATGTTGAGGGATTTGGTTCGCAGGGCGGACATAAAGAAAACTACAGAGCCGCTGAAATTGCAGTTAGTTTCTTGCCCAAAATTAAAATAGAAGTTGTTGTAGATGATGAAAAAACAGATGTTGTCATTAATGCCATAATAAAACATGCAAAGACAGACCCAAGTGGTTCTATAGGAGACGGTAAAATATTTGTTTATAATATTGAAAAAGCAATAAGAATACGAACCGGAGAAAAGGGTTCTGCGGCATTATAGGCACACATCAAGGAGAAATTATGTCAGAAATAACAGTTGTTGATTATTTAATAAAAAGACTTGAAAAATTAGGAATAACAGACATATTTGGTTTACCCGGTGATTTTAATTTTAATATCATTGAAGCAATCGAAAGAAATAAAAATACAAATTGGATAGGTTGCACTAATGAACTTAACGCAGGCTACGTTGCCGATGGTTACGCAAGAGTTAAAGGATATGGAGCATTGGTTACAACTTTTGGGGTCGGTGAATTATCGGCAATTAATGCTATTGCGGGAAGTTTTGCCGAATATATTCCTGTTATTAAAATAGTTGGAACCCCCTCAACAAAAAATATTTCTCAAAAAACTCTGCTGCATCATAACTTTGCAAATCCCGATTATTACGCATTTAAAAATACTTATTCAAATGTTGTTCAAACAACTGCTTATCTAAATGAAAAAAATGCTAAAACAGAAATAGATAGAGTTCTATCAATATTCATTAACGAAAAGAAACCGGTTTATATAGCCATTCCTGAGGATATTTGTTCTGTAAAAATAAACGATATCCCATGTATTCAAAAAATGACAAGTAATCCCGATATGCTGGATAGAGTCATTGAGCATATTATAAAAATGCTATCAAAAGCAAAAAAACCTATTGTAATAGCAGATATTTTAGCTGAAAGATTTGAAGCACATGATAATCTTATAAATTTTCTTAAGAAATCTCAATATCCTGCAGTTAATTTATTAATGGGAAAAGGGTTATTAAATTGGGACTATAAAGGTTATTTAGGAACATATTTAGGTAAATACGCTAATAAAATTGCATACAATACGGTTAATAATTCTGACTGTGTTATAACTATAGGCGCAATTTATAGCGACTTAAATACTTTCGGTTTTGATTATAATTTTGAACCAACGTCAATGATTGATATAGAAGGCACTTATACAACGGTTGAATATATAAGATATGATAATGTTTTAATGAAAGATGTATTATCAAGACTTTCAAAAATTGTGCCCGCATATAAAAATGAATATCCTGAAGTTTTGCCTCAAAATTTAATTAAAGAAACGGAAGAAAATAAACCGTTAGAATCTAAGTTTATATATTCAAAGATACAAGATTTTATAAAAGAAGATGATATAATATTTTCTGAAACAGGTCTTGTTGAATTTGGCTTTGCTACGTTAGAATTACCAAAAGGTGCCCATTTATATAATCAGGTTTTATGGGGTTCTATCGGTTGGGCAACTCCTGCCGCTTTTGGTGCAACCATAGCAGAAAGAAATAAAAGAGTTATATTAGTAACAGGAGACGGATCTCATCAACTAACAGCTCAGGAAGTAAGCTCTATGATGCGATATGGTGTTAAACCGATTATTATAGTTATAAATAATTCAGGCTATACAATTGAAAGAGCATTATGCAAAGACCCTATGGATTTATTTAACAATATTGCCTCTTGGAATTATTCAAAACTCCCCGATGTATTTAACGGCAAATCATGGAGTATTAAAGTTGAAACAGAACAAGAACTGCATGAAGCATTAATTAATGCAGAACAAGAACAAAAAGATAAATTATGCTATATAGAAATTTGTACGGATAAAATGGATATGCCGAAATTAGCACAGGATTTAATTTTTAAATCTTTAGCAAAAGTTTAGAAGTAAAAAAGATAGAATTATTTATTTTCTTCCATTTCCCAAATACCGCAAGGGCATAATCCTGCACAAATTCCACAACCTATACATTTGTTTGGGTCTGAAACGTATTCAAATTTGTTATCTTCATGTTCAACTCTCGATATTGCATTTTGCGGACAACTTTGTTTGCATAATCCACAATCCCTGCAATAACCGCAGGACATACAGCGATTTTGTTCATTATCACAATTAGATGAATAACATTCGTAATACTCTGATTTAATTCTTTTAGCAGGAATCAAATCTTTTTCCTTAATTGGAGTTAATTCTTCATTGTTTAGAAATTTAACTATATTTTCAGCTGCATGTTTTCCGTCTGCTATCGCATTTGTAAATAATCCGGGCTTTATGGCATCGCCAATAGCGAAAACTTTAGGGTTCGGTGTTTGCATAAATTCGTTTATTTGAATTCTTGATTTTTCATCTAAATAATCTTTTGGTACAAAATCAAAGATGGGTCTATATCCAACAGATATAATGACACTGTCAGCTTCTAAGAATCTTCCGTCTTTTAATAATACACCTTTGTCGGTTATTTTCTGCGTAAAACAGGGGTACATTATTTTTGCGCCAAGTTTCTCTGCCGCTTTGATTTCTTTATCAATAGCAGAAGGTTCTTGAATGTCTATTGCAGTAACACTTTCAACACAACCTTGTTTATAAACTTCTGTTATAACATCCATTGCGGCATTTCCTGCGCCAATTACAACAACTTTTTTGCCTAAATTATATTTTTTACCGTTTTTACAATCTTTTAAAAAGTTTAGACCTTTAATTAATCTTTCATATCCTTCAAATGGTATTACAACAGGGTTATGTCCGCCTATTGCAAGCACAATTGCATCAAACTCTGATTCAATCTTATTAAATAGCTCCGGTATAACCTTTGTTGAGGTATGAATTTTGCCTTCCCCGTTTACCCCCTTGAAGCGTTCCAGTTCTGTTTCTAATATTTCTCTATGCAGTCTTTCTTCCGGTATTACTTGAGAAAGTTTTCCGCCTATTTTTTCATCTGCTTCAAATATTTCTACATCATATCCTTTTCTTAATAACTGCCAAGCTGTTGAAATACCTGCAACACCAGAACCAATTATTGCAATACGCTCTTTATGAGTTATTTCTACAGGCTTTATTTTTATGTCCTTAGATAAACTACCGAGCATTTTAACATCCAAAGGTTCATCAAAACTTTTTCTAGAACAGTTATTTAAACATAAATTCGGACACACCTGACCGCAAACAGAAGCCGGGAAAGGACTGTAATCTAAAACTAATTCTAACGCTTCTTTAACACGTCCTGAGCGAAGAAGTGAAAATCTTTTTTGTGTCGGGATTTTTATTGGGCAGTTGTATTCACAAGGTGCGCTATACGCATAGTTTTTCCAATGAGGTTTACGCAATCTTGAAATACCGGTTTGAACTAAATCATACGATTTAAAATCATCTTGAATTAAATCAGAAAATATTGAACCGCCAATTTCATCAAACCATTTGTTTACCCTAAATGTTTTTAAAGAAATATCATTATGTTTCTGTCTTTCTTCATAAGTTTTTGCAACTATCTTATGCCAGGGGTAAATAATATCAGTTTGTTTGTCAAACTCACACAATTTATCATAATAGTCTTCTTTGTGAATTTCAGACAAAAAGGTTTTTAAGCCTGTTCTTAAAAATTCCCTGTCATTTTCATCTAAATCAAGCAAATATACATCATCCGAGAGATTTTTAATATTTCCTCTGACGTAAATAATTCCGCCAACCATACCGACACAGGCTCTATCTCCTAAAACTGATGACAAATTTTCACAATTTAAACCACAAACAACAGCTATACCTCCGCCCATAAATTCAAATGAAAAAGAACCTGTTGAACCTAACACCCAAAGTTCGGGAGCAACAAACTTCGGGTCTTTTTTCATCAAAGCACCGGACCTTGTACCTACATTTCCGCCGATATAAATTTTCCCCGATGCCGCACAATGTCCTGTTGTATCACCACTATCACCGTTTACAACAATTTTAGCACCGCTGTTTAACCAACCTGTATCAGCAGGAGCTGAGCCGTTTACATAAATATTTGTGCCTTTTGCCCCCATAGCACCAACACGCTGCCCCGGGTTTGTCAGATAAAAGTTTAAATCTTCGCCGTTTTTAGACCAAACTGAACCTCCGATATTATGTTGCCCGCAGGCATTTATCTCAAAATCAGTAGCACCATCTTCAATTGCACTCCAAATCTCTTGCATTAAATTCTGCGTAGAAGTTCTTTTATCATTTTCAATTGTATTTATTATTTTTTTAGCACACATATTGAATATTTAACCTTTCCGCAACATTTTTATCAACACAAACAAGAGCATCGGATCTTCCTATCGGCAAAGTTGAATTACCAACAGGCGCAAGAAGTTTTTTAAGTTCAATATCCGTTGCACAAATGTAATTAACTATATTTTCAGCTACTCTATCAACATCAAGTCTTTGCATTAATTTTGGATTTTGTGTTGTAATTCCGATTGGACATTTGCCTGTATTACAGCCGTTACATTTGCCGAAATCGTTTCCTACGCACCCTGCAATTTGAAGTATCAATTTGCCAATGAATACTCCGCTTGCACCTAAACATATCATTTTAAAAGTGTCTGCCGCAAGATTCCCGTTCATTCCTATTCCACCACCTGCAAAAATAGGAATTTGACCTTGTTTTCCCTGATGAACAGCAGCCAAATAGCAATCTCTTAATTTAGAAACAATAGGATGTCCGGTATGGTTTAAAGAAATCTCGTGAGCTGCGCCCGTTCCTCCTTGCAGACCATCAATAAAGAAACCGCCTACAATATTATATGGGTCACGAAGAAGATTATTATATACGCTTACACTTGTTGAAGATGCCGCAACCTTAATTGCAACAGGAACTTTAAATTTAAAAGCACAATTCATAGATAAAAACATCTTCTGAACACTTTCTTCTATCGAATAAAGTCCTTGATGGTTAGGAGGCGAAAGCAAATCAGCTTTTGGAACTCCTCTGATTTCCTGAATTAGTTTTACATTCTTTTCTGCCATTAAAAGTCCGCCATCCCCCGGTTTTGCTCCCTGACCGATTTTGATTAATATTCCTGCCGGATCTTCTTGCATATATGGCATAGAATTAATTATTCTGTTCCAACCAAAGTGACCTGACGCAATTTGAAGTATCATATACTTCAGATATTTTGACCTTAAAAGTTTGTCAGGAATACCGCCTTCTCCAGTTGCCATTCTTATCGGAATTCCTTTAACTTCATTTAAGTAAGCAGTAGCTATTGCAATAGCCTCCCACATTCTTGGAGATAAAGCTCCTATTGACATATCGGAAAACATAATGGGGTATATAGATTTATTAACCGGTAGTTTTTCGCTTTTCTTTTCTTGTAACTCTCCGTTTACTACATCAAAATCAAGATTATCTGCACTAACAACTCTGCCTAAATTAGTTCTTAAATCAAATGTATGACGAAGTGCATCAAGTGAAGGGTCTGTCATCTGAGAGATTCTGCCGACTTTAATTTTGTCTAATGTTCGCCCTTCTGTGTGCAAATTGCTTCTTCCGCCTCTTTTTACTGACTGAGAAGTTTTTGCTCTATATCTTGTTCCAAAGATTTCGGTTTGGTTTCGGGTAACTTTTATTGCACCGTTTGGGCAAACTTTTGTACAAATCCCACATCCTCTGCAAAAGTTATTGGCATCGATAACTTGCCTTATTACAGGTATTGCTTTTTGGTCCTCGTCGATTTGAAAGCCTTCTTCGTTGGAAATTGCTCTAACTTTTTTTCTTTTTTGAACATCAACTTTAATTGCACCAAATGAACAAGCTGCAACACAATGTCCGCAAAGCATACATTTTTCACTGTCATATTCAACTATCCAAGGCAAATCATCTTTTGAAATGCTATTTATATTTATATCTGTCATTGAGCAATCCTTTGAATATTTAAATCATTATCCACAACAACTAGTTCTCTTTCGTTTGTGTAGATGTCTTTCGTTATATCCCTGTTTGGTAATATCTCATTAGCACCGCAAACTTCTGAGGTCATAACAACAATATCTTTGTCTTTACAAACTACTGTCGGTCGGAGTTTTTTAGAATCTATAACATTAAACATTGTGCCGTCAGGTAAAACTCCAATAGTTGTGTTTGGTCCGTTTATTTCAAGATTTGATAATGATGCTTTAATTCTTTCTAAAACATTTTTGTTATCACGTTTTTCCATCTCATCAAACGGAAGCGGCGTTAAAACATGTTTATAGTATTTTAAAGGCCATTTTAAAATTTTATGAACATAATGAAGTGTATATAAAAAGCACTGTGAATCACTTTCAAACCCAATATATCCTTTATGAAGTTTTTTCTGCATTAATTTATTTTTTTCATAAAATGTATTTTCACCATTTGTCAGAGTGGTATAACCTTGTAAGAAAAATGGGTGTGCAGCATAGCGAACTATATCGTAATTTGTATTTTGTCTGCATTGAGCTGTTATAATCTTTGCTTTTAGATTAACTTCTTCCTCACTCCAGAGATTAAAATATGTACCAATGTCATTTGGATCACCTATTTCCTTTAGGGAAATGACATCAGGATAAAAAGAATAAACAAAACCTTCTTCATTTTTTTCTAAATACCCTCTTAATTTTAATCTTGTATCAAGAAGTAACTCCTCTTTTTCTTCTCTTGATGCATTTTTATATGTTTTAGGATATTGAAATACCTCAAAAACATAGTTTGGCATCGTTTCTATTTTTAATGATTTATCCGGATAAACTTCCGGAGTGTATTGAAAAACACGAACAAAACCTATTTGATGAAGTAAATCTTCTGCATACTTCATACCTTCATCAGTTACCGCCATTGATAAAATCGGCAAGTCTTTATAATTTTCAAAAATACCGCCCAAATCCTGCATAATAAATGCAAAACCTGAATTATCGTGTCCTTTTTGCTGCGAACGCATTAATTTTAATGCTAATGATGGATGTATATAGTTTTTTGATTTAATTGAACCAATTCTGCACATGATTCAATTATCTATCAGGCTTTATATATGGTCAATTTTAGCATTTTATTAAGATTTCTAAAGTTTTTTATTTTAAGATATTTTTTAACAATTTTATATCGAATTTTTAATTTTTTGATAAAAACTTTATAGATTTTTTAAATTTAAGTTCAAAATACACAGCAAAACTTTTAAAAATATCTAAAAAATCACAAGATTTACAATTATTAATATCAGAGTGAAATAATTAATTTCTTAAACTCAAATAATTATTACATATAATTTACTTATGACAGAAGTATTTTCAAACGAATTAAATTTAAATAAAGGAGGCACAATAGGCATTGCTCAAATTAATCCGATTGCAGGAAATATTGAATATAATGCAAAAAAGGTCGTTAAATACATAAATCTTGCTCAGAGTATCGAATTAGATTTAGTTGTATTTCCTGAGTTAACGCTAATGGGATATCCTATTGAAGATACAATAGACAGATATCCGATAATTGTCGAAGATAACATAAAATGGCTAAAAGAAATTGCAAAAATCACAACAAAAACCTGTGCAATTATCGGTTTTGTTGAGCCAAGAGAAGATATTAATGTTGGCAAAAAATATTATAATTCACTTGCTGTTATTCAAAATGGAGCAATAAAAAGCATTGTAAGAAAGTCGCTTTTGCCTACATATTGCGAATTTAACGATTACAGATATTTTGAACCGTCGCCTGTTGTCGGTTGTCAAAGTGCCGATACACTTTGTAATTTTGATGAAAGTAAAATTGAGAACTGCCCTAAAACCATAATAATTAATGGGATTAAATACGGAATCTCTATTTGCGAGGACTGCTGGAATAACAAAGAATTTTTTAATGACAATATTTTATACTCAAAGGATCCGATTCAAGAATTATCAGAAGAAGAACCGGATATTTTTATAAACTGCTCGGCATCAACAACAAGAGCAAAAAAAGAACAGTTAAAATACAGTATGCTGTCCTTCATTTCGAAAAAATATAAAACACCATTAGTATATGTAAACCAGGTAGGTGCAATAGACAATAATTCTTTTGACGGCTCAAGCAAAGTATTTGACAGTGATGGGAAATTGATTGCAAGAGCAAAATCATTTGAAGAACAGTTTTTGATAGTTAATCCAATTAAAAATATTGGAGAGATTTATCCTTTAACTAATGGTCCTGAAAAAACCTTAGCAGAAGTAAAAGAATATACTCTTGAATATGAACCTGATTTAGAAAGAACCTATAAAACAATCCTTCAGGGAATAAGAGATTATTTCAATAAGACAGGATTTAAAAAAGCAGTAATAGGTCTGTCAGGTGGACTTGATTCAAGCGTGTGTGCTGTTTTATTGGCGGATGCTCTTGGTAAAGATAATGTTTTTGGTATAAGTATGCCGTCTGTTATTACATCAAAAGAAAGTAAAAATGATGCACGAAATTTGGCACAGAATTTAGGAATAAATTTCCTTGAAGCACCAATTAAAAATGTAGTTGATAATATTGACAAAACTTTAAAAGAAATATTTAAGAAGGTTGAAACCAAATGGAATAACCGATTTGAAGACTCTTTTACAATGGATAACATTCAGGCAAGGTCAAGAGCAATATTTTTATGGGGAATAAGTAATGAATTTTCCAAAACTTTGCCTATTGCAACATCTGATAAATCAGAATTATATATGGGCTATGCAACAATAAATGGTGATATGTCAGGCGGTTTTGCTCCTATTGCTGATGTTACCAAAACAAAACTTTTCGCTCTTGCAAAATGGTTAAACAAAAACAGACCTCAAAAAAATGTAATTCCTCTAAATATCATTCATAAAAAACCTACAGCAGAACTTGCAATTAATCCAAAAACAGGAAAAACATTAATTGCAGAAGATGCCCTAATGCCTTACGAATTTTTAGATGAGATAATATGGCGAATAGAAAACAAAAAAGAACATTATTACGATATGCTGAATTCTGAATTTTTATATGAGAAACACAAAAAAATACCAAAAGAATTAAAAATTGAGTGGCTTGATAAATTTTACGGAAAAATGTCTAATGCCCTTTATAAATGGTCTATTTTACCGCCATCTGTAATAGTTGATTCACACTCAATTAATAAATATGACTATAAGCAACCGATTACATCTTCGCATATTAATTATAAGGGAATAAGCAAGAAAAAAATTTCTAAAAAAATAAAGGAGTTTTTATTATGCCAAAAATAAAATTTACCAAAATGAACGGCCTTGGTAACGACTTTGTTATACTTGATTATGATGAATATAAAAAGGCTAATATACCTGCCGACAAATTGGCACTTAAATTATGCAACAGAAACTTTTCAATAGGAGCTGACGGTCTGATTATAGTTAATCCAAATACCGATAAAGCAGATATTTCCTGGATTTTTTATAATTCAGACGGTTCAATTGCTCAAATGTGCGGAAACGGAATGAGATGTTTTAGTCGATATGTTTACGATAAGAAAATAATTAATAAAAAAGAATTTTCCGTTGAAACAAAAGCAGGAATTATAGTTCCAAAAATAATTTCTGAAAACGAAGTTTGTGTAAATATGGGAATACCGATTTTAGAGCCAAATAAAATTCCTTGTAAAACCAAAACAAACTTAAACATCCCTTATACCCTTAATAATAAAGATTTTTTATTAAATACGGTAAGCATGGGAAACCCTCATTGTGTTATTTTTGTAGAAAAAGACAGCAAAGAGCTTGCTTATAAATACGGTTCAATAATCGAAAATGATAAACTATTCCCTGAAAAAACCAATGTTGAATTTGTTGAAATTTTATCAAAAGATGAAGTTATTATTAATGTTTGGGAAAGAGGATGCGGAATAACGTCTGCTTGTGGAACCGGAGCTTGTGCAACAGTTGTTGCAGGAATTTTAAACGATTATTTGAATAATAGTATAAAAGTAAATTTACCCGGTGGTACATTAAAAATCGAATGGAACGGAAGTTCTACTGACATAAAACATTCTGTTTTTATGACAGGCAGGGCTGATTATTCTTTCTTTGGAGAAACTGTTATTTAAAAAAAATTATAAAATTTTTCCATAGCTTTGGTTGTATTTTCAATTGTATTAAAAGAGGTTAATCTGAACCAATTTTCGCCGTTCTTTCCAAAACCGCTCCCCGGAGTTCCAACAATACCGATTTTAGTTAATAATAGATCAAAGAAATCCCAAGAATTCATATTATTTGGACATTTTAACCATATATAGGGTGAATTTTTACCGCCTGTATATTTGATATTCAATTTATCAAGAGTATTGCTTATAATTTTAGCGTTGCGCTTGTAATAATTTAGATTTTCTTGAATTTGTATTTGCCCTTCATCTGTAAATACTGCAGCAGCAGCTTTTTGGATAATATATGGAACACCATTGAATTTTGTTGTTTGTCTGCGAAGCCACATTTTATTGAGATTCATATTGTTATAATTTAAATTATCGGGAACAATTGTATAACCGCATCTTGTGCCGGTAAAACCTGCTGTTTTAGATAGAGAACAAAATTCTATAGCACAAGAAACTGCACCCTCTATTTCATAAATACTTCTTGGAAATTCATCTCCTGATATAAAACTTTCATAGGCAGAATCAAAAAGAATAATAGCATTGTTTGAAATTGCATAATCTACCCATTTTTTAAGTTGTTCTCTATTATATACAGCTCCTGTAGGATTATTGGGAGAACAAATATAGATTATATCGCATTTTATCGATTCATCAGGCAAAGGCAGAAAATTATTTTCTTCATTAGCATCTATATAAATTATTTTTCTTCCTGCCATAAGGTTTGTATCAACATAAACAGGATAAACAGGATCAGGAATTAAGCAGATATTATCTTTACTAAATAAATCCAATATATTTCCCAAATCGCTTTTAGCGCCATCCGATATAAAGATTTCATTGAGCTTAAGTGTAATACTAAAATTTTTATAATAATTTTGAATTGAAGTTTTTAAAAAATTATAACCTTGTTCGGGGCCATAACCTTTAAAAGTTTCTTTACAACTCATTTCATTAACCGCATTATGTAATTCTTCAATTACGGCAGGACAAAGGGGCAAAGTAACATCTCCAATACCTAATTTTATTATTTCCATATTCGGGTTTTTTGAAGAAAAATCACTAACTTTCTTAGCAATAGTTGAAAAAAGATAACTCTCGTTTAAATTTTTATAATTTTCATTAATGTTCATATTTACCTCGCTTAAATCTAACTTAATTTGTACAGAATAAGCCCATTTAAGTTTGGTTATTTTAATTCTAGCATAAACATTTAAAATATAATATATAGTTGTGCCTTTATTCATAAATATAAAAATTACATTCTATCTATATACCAGTTTGACATTCCGAAATGATTGAAGTTCCAATGAAGTTCAAAATAAAAATTAAACTCCAAAGAATTGTCATCTTTGAAGTTCCAAGAGTATTTATTTAGTTGTGTTTTGCGATAGCTTTCAAATGCATCCTGAATTTCTTTGGCAAATTTTGTTCTAAATTCAGAATACGGAATGTCCAATTTTTCTTTTGTTAGTTTATTTCGTAAAATCATCTTCAAACCCTCTTATGTTATCAAGTTCAATATTGTATCGCTTGCCGGTCTTATCCACACAGGTGGCAAAATCTACTGTTTTATCAGCATATTTGTTTTCCCATAAACAAATCAACAAGCCTATTTCTTGTGTTCTTAAGTTCAAAATCTTTGTTCCGTATAGCATATAATCTTTTTCAACCATAATTTATCCTTTTGTTATTGTAATATCTGCGTATATCTCATCCGGCTTGTCGGGGTCAATCAAAAAATCTTTATCAAATACATATCTTTCACCATCCGGTGCGACGCAGCCGACAATATTGTGTTCACCAAAACAAAGAACCGTAAACTCTTCGCTATCTTTTTCAAACCAGCCTTTTAGCTTTTTCAATCTATATTTTTTACCGATTTCAATCATAGTATGCTCCTTTCATTGACATTAATCGATTGCATTTGGGGAAATCTCAAGTATTTGTGTCAGAATGATAAGTAATTTTCAAATTGGTTTTTAATGCCGTTTTAATGGTGTTTTAATAAATTCAATTTATCAGATTGTATAAATTCGAATACAAACTTTTAAAATCCTTCCCCCTGCGCCAAAGTGTTTCAGCAATTTTATACTCCAAATTATGCACATTTTGATTATGAGTAAGGTTGCGTGAAATGTAGCAATAGATTGTTGTAAAATCTGCTTTATCCTTTGCGGTTAAAGGTTTATCGTTTTTGCTTTTTAACAGATTTTTTGAGATAAAAACTTGCCCTTCGTAAAAATATAAATAAACTTCTTTATTGAAAAATCTTCTGTGCCGTGCGTTTTGTGGATTGCTCAAATAATAATTATCTAATAATCTTTTCTGCCTTTCATAAATTAAAGTCCTAAATATTGTATAAAATTTTTGCACCTGCGGTTCTCCGATAGATAAAATATGTGAAACTTTGGTCGTAATAATTGATTCGCAAAAACACTTTATAATCGTATCAATTGTCGCTTTTGGATAATATTTAAAAATGGAATATTTATCAGAAACTTTTTGTTTCTTTTGGTAAGAATAAATATTATTTTCAAGCGATAATTTATTCTCACAAATCAATTCATTCAAAACAGGCAACAATTTATCTTCAGGAATTTCCGAGATTGTTACTATTTCATCAAGCGAAAATTTGTTTAGCCGTTTGCAAAGCTGTAATATTCTGCCGCTCATTCAAAATACTCCTTAAACTTTCTTCGTTAAGTTCCGTTAATTCATTGGTTTTAGCAAGTTTTTCAATTTTATTTATAAGTTTAACTATTTGCCGGAATTGGTTATGCCGTGTTGCAAGATATTCAAGTCCGTCAGGTGTAATTGGGATTTCCGATAGCTCAGATATAATCTGCTTTATATCTTGTAAATCATAACTTTCAAATTTGTATGCCTTATAAATCCTATCTTTCAAGTGTGGATATTTGGATAATTTCTTATCAATATTTGCCATACCGACAAGTACCATAGGACAACCCGATCTATCGTGTAAATCCCTTAATATCTCAATTACATTGTTGTTTATTAAATAATCAACCTCATCAATGATTATGGTTTTCGGGTTTTGCCTTAATTTATTTTCAATCATATTAAAGGTTTCCTGCGAATGCCAATAAGGCTCTTCTCCGAGTTCTTCCGCTATTTCTGATAACAACCACCGAACAGACATTCCTTTTGTGGCTCTTACATACACACAGTCGTTTTTAAATGTCCACCATTTTATTGTTTCGGATTTTCCTAAACCATAATCACCATATACAAGGGCAATTTTAGGGATATTTGGCGGAAGCGATTTCAATTCTTCCATAAACCCTACAAATTCTTTGACATTTTTTGTTTTTACAAATTTTTTGTTCATAATTTAGTCCTCATATAGATTAATAAATTCATCACTTCTAATATAGTCAGCAAGCCACTTTCTCTGTTCAGGGTAAGTACAACCGTGCTGTATAAGCCATTCATATTTTTCATAATTTGATGAAAATATCGGGATATTCATTTGCGTTTCACGTTCGGTCAAATGCCGTTTTTTCTCTGTTTTATCCCGTTCAAACTTTTCTATCTCAATAACTTTTTCATCAGGTTCTATTTCTAAAACTTCTGTTTTTTCAGCAGGAAAATATTTTAGAAATTCCTTTTTCGCTTTATTAAACTGCCGTTTTTGTTTTTGGATTTGCTGCTTAAATTCTTCCATATCTTTAACTGTTCCAAGATGATTTGCCATAGGATGCACCTTTTCGACTTGTTTGGCGATACATAAAAATTCACCCTTAACCGAATAAACATGCACTTTCGTTAAATCAAAAAGCGAGTAGCGGATAAAAACTTTTTCCCTTAAATCAATAAAAAAATCGTTTCTAAAATGAAGTCCTAAAAATGTAATTTCACCCCGATTTATTGTCCTGACTTCGGTTTTCATCATCAAATCATTCAGGATATTTTTATCAATATTTTGTTTTTGAACTGTATTCAAACATTCTTTGATTGTCATTTGACCGTTATTTGGACATGGTTTTGAATTATGATAATCAATCCAACAGTCAATATATTTAATAACTTCCTGAGCTGTCGGAATATAATTCCCTGTCATTTTGCGGTGGAGTTTCCTGTGTAATTTCTCGCCCCGTTTCATCCAAGCAGGTTTATTTTCAATACTTGAACCGCAGTATGATATCATCATTTTTTCAAATTCTTCCTGAAACTCTTTGAAAAATCGCTCAATAACTTTGGCTCTTGCATTATACGGTTTTGCAAAAACTGATTTTATTCCTAAACTTGCATAAACTCCGTTAAAGCCGGATTCGTCAAAATCAACGTGCTGAAAATATTTTGCCTTAAATGCTTTTCCGTTATCCTGATAAACAACTTTCGGTATTACTCCGAGATTTAATATAGCATTACGTAAAGCACTTGCGATACACTGAGTATTTTCAGTCATCATAATTTCATATCCGACAAGTGCTGTTGATTTCCAGTCTAAAAAACCGACCAAAGTTGCTCTGGTAGGTCTGCCGGTAAACGGGTTTATTACTTGAAAGTTGAGCACATGCCCGTCGGCGATGAGCACATCCCCAACTTCTAATTTTGAAATATCTCTTTCGATATATGGTTCAACTTTATCGTGGTATGCTTTTTCTCCCTCTCTCATAATTACCCATTTTGAATAATTCTGCTTTTTAAAATGTTCGGCAAATCTTCTAAATGTCAGGTTACACGGAATATCCTCGTATCCCCTTTTTTCTAAAATATGCTTGGTTAAACTTATAGATTTTCCGATACTAAATTTATTTGGGTGCAGAAGGTAAGTCAGAAAAACTTTTTTCATTTCATCATTGAGTTTTGAATTATATTCACCGAGTTGATTTGTTTTTCTCTGAGGAAGCAACCCCTTTGTACCATAATTTTCATAAGCCTTAACCCATCGGTGCAAAGTTCCGATTGATATTGTTCCGACAAATTTAAAAACTTGCGGAAGATACATTCCGCTGTTATATAAATCTAAAAACACGTCATCAGCTTCTTTTTTAGTCGGATATTTGTTCCTAATATTCATTAATGCTGTTACAATATCCACCCTTGCAAGAGCATTCATTTTTGCATTTTCTGATACAAAATTTATTTTATTTTCAACAGGAATTAACGCTGTTGATTTAATTTCCTCATCTTCAAGTCTTTCTTGTATTTCAGGTTCTAATGATGAATATAATATTTCATAAGAAGTTCCGCCATTAACTTTGACTTCTCTTGCTATATATTTACCTTTTTGAATAGCAATCCTTATTGAGCGGGTGCTTTTAAGTCCTTTTATTTCTGCTATACGTTTAATATCTATATATGTGTTATTCATCGTACACACACATTAACTCGTTTCAAATCACATTGGAACACCATTTCCGAGCTTTATGTTGTTTTGTGTCTTTGAATTTATTTCCGACCCTTGAGAGAAGATTACCTACCTTTTACCGTAAGGCTGAAAGGTAAAAATTTCGGGAGTAATTTTTCAAAAGTGACCAAATGTCCATCAAAAGTCAAATAATCGTTTTATCCGTACAATTTAGTAAAATCGGCGAGATACAGGCTGTCATTAAAACAAAAAAATTTTTTTCTCGGAATTTTGATGGACTTTTGGAGCAGAAAAAGTGACATTTGGAGCAGTTTCAGTAACGCATAAAACGATTGCTTCCTACCCCTCAAATATAAACACAACGTAATCTTTGCCAAATAATCTTTTTAATCGTTCAAATAAAATGTCCTGTTAAACTATACCAATAAAAACACATCCAAACTGTAAAATGACACCCAGTAATGATAAAATCGGATAAGACATAAAGTCTATCCGATTTTATAAGGAGGAAGTGGGATTCGAACCCACGGTACGCTCGCACGTACGACGGTTTTCAAGACCGCTCCGATCAACCGCTCCGGCATTCCTCCGAAAAGTAGTTACCAGTTAATAATACCTGAAACAAGTTTCATTGTAAAGAGTTTTATTACATTTAGCCTTCGCTTCTGCTATGTGTTATAATGAACCTACCGGTGGAGGTTTTTATGTACGATTATTTTAAAGGTTATATTACTGACAAGCGCAAAACTTCAAAAGGAACTTTTATTACCGTTGAAACGGCTGATACGGGGTTCCTGCTTGAAGTTACGGAGAGAGATTTTATTTCTTCTGAAATTAATGAAAACAACAAAATTAAGCTGTATATTTCATTAATTCACAGAGAGGATACGATGTCTTTATATGGCTTTTTGAAGAAAGAAACCCGTGATATTTTTCAAATTCTTCTTTCTGTTTCGGGAGTTGGTGCAAAAATGGCTTTAGCACTTCTTAACGAATTTGACGACTGCGATTTGATATCGTTCGTTATTGACGGTAATTTTAAAGAACTTACACGTGCAAAGGGAGTCGGTCCCAAATTGGCTCAAAAAATTATACTTGAGCTTAAAGACAAACTTATGAAAGCGGATTTACCAAAAACTTCTCATTCGGCATCATATGTACAAAATCAAGCAATGGCAGATGTTCAAACAGTTATGTTATCGCTTGGGTATCAAAATGATGAAATAGAATCTGCATTAGCAAACGTTATTTCTACAATTGAAGATATATCTAATACTGAAGAAATTTTAAGAAAGGCACTTACTAATCTTTCGATGTAAATTATTGTAAATTTTAGCGCAATTTTTATTTTCAGGAGGTTTTATATAGACGAAAGATAAAGGTGTGCCATGAATATCGGTTTATCAAATATTCGATTTAACAATACTTTGCCGTTCACAAGTACTGTTTTGCCTGCTGCGGCTCAAGCACCATTGAAAAATAAAAATAATAATAATGCCCCCGTATATGTTGAGAGCGAAATCCGTACAAATCCTGCACAGTTAAGTTTATTGCATATGCACGATTTTCATGGCCAAAACATAAGAATGGAAAGGGCTTACTCTGCTGTAAGACAATTTGATAAAAATCAATTGCAGCACCAAAATGAAATATTTAATCCGGATTTACCTGTCGACAAGTTAAAGCTTTGTTCTGGCGATATGTTTTTGGGCAGTAATCCGGCCGAAATCGCAGTCGTAAACGAATTTTTAAATATTGCCGGTGTCCTCGCAAACGCTATCGGCAACCATGAATGCGATGATAAGACAGATGAATTCGCTAACATTGTCAAAAATAGAAACTACAGATTGATTGGAACGAACATGAGTCCGGATAAGGATAACAGGATAAATTCTATTCTCTCAAATTCTTTTATAGCAGAGGTTCATGGGAATAAATACGGTATAATAGGCCTTGTTCCTCTTGATATGCACGCACATGTAAAACATCAAAAAGATATTGATAAATTTCATATTTCGGATATTGAGGGGTCAATAGAAACTGTAGAAGAAGAAGTTGAGAGAATTAAAGATTTTGGTGTTAATAAAATTATTGTCCTGTCACATATGGGACTTGAAAATGATCAATATCTGGCACAGAATGTTTCTGATGTGGACATTATACTTGGCGGTCATTCGCATGACTTGCTTAAAGAAATTAAGGAGGGGGTAAATTTATTTTATTCTCCAAAAGGAGAACCCGTTTTAATTACACAAGTCGGCAGAGATGGTGAATATATTGATATTCCCAACTTGAAATTCAATGAATACGGACAGATTACCGATGCTCAGTATAATGTGATTAAAACAGACGATTTTGGAAGGGATTATGTTGCAAAATCAGATTTTGAAGACATTTTAGGAAAACAAGAAATAGTGGGGAAAATATCGGATGTAGAAGAAACCAATAACAGCATCTATGTTTATGAAAATCCGCATTGTGATTTTATTTTGGATTCTATAAAAACAGAACTTGGAGCAGACATTGCCGTTATGAATTCAGCTAATGCGAGGAGCAGGTTTTACGAAGGGGAAGTAACACCGCGTGATTTAAGATTAATTACCCCATTTGCCAATAAAATGGCTATAGTTGAAATAAGTGAAAGTGAGCTTGTTAACAGACTTAATTATTTAATAAACGAATCAATGAAGTCAGCTGACAACAGACCAGGCATTTTGCAAGTTTCAGGGTTAAGATATGTTTACTCAAAATCATTAGGGAAGATGACAGAGCTGTATTTCATTGATAAAAACGGAGAAGAGATTGAAATAAATATTGAAAATCCGGATAAAGACAAACTGTACATAATTACTGCTGATGATTTCTGTATAGAAAGCAGTTATGCAGGGTTAGATGCCAAACATAGGCTAGATAATGCATTGGCAATATTTGATTCAGACAAGGATAAATTCGTTGCCGATTATATGAAAAAACAAACAGAACCGTTCAGTATAAAGTGCGACGGGAGAATTACTGTAATTGATTAGTTATTAATTGCGAATATAAAAACAATGTATTTCAATCCGGAATCAAGTTCACACAATCTATAACGAATTAATATTGTCAGTCAAAATTTTATCATATTGCGCTACTTGCAAATACGGTTTTTTTGTTCTACTATTGTATGTACGGCGACATGGCCAAGTGGTAAGGCAGAAGCCTGCAAAGCTTTTATCCCCAGTTCGAATCTGGGTGTCGCCTTTTGTACTACACATATAGACAATGGTCATGTGGCGGGGATAATTATAAATAGAATGTCCTTTGTCGAAGTTGGTTATGTCATTAAAATAAATAGCAACTAATCACATTCAAATCAGATATGGAAACATTGGAATTAAAAAATCTCTGGGAGGAAGTTAAGTCGGGGCTCATTGATGAGTTACCGGAGAATGCTCATCCTTGGATTACTCCACTAGAAGTAACCGGTTATGACAAAGGTGTCCTGACCGTAGTGACCGGTCAAATGATGGGACGGGATCTCTTAAAAAGAAATTATTACAACAGTATTGTTAATGTAATTAAAAATGTTACACACAACCCTGATTCCGATTTTGTAATTATATATGACGAAAATGCAGCCAAATCTTTGCGAAAAGAAAATGAAAAACTTCAAAAAAAAGTTAATGCCGCTATTCAAAAAGAACAAGCAATGGAAAATCTATCCTATATGCAATCTGCATCTAACCTCAATCTCAAATATAAATTTGAAAATTTTGTTGTAGGTAAAAGCAATGAATTTGCGTATAAAGTTACAAAATCAGTCGCAGAAAATCCTGCGGGAAAATATAATCCTCTTTTTATATATGGAAATTCAGGTCTGGGGAAAACCCATTTAATGCAGGCTATAGGGCATTATACAATATTTAAAAACCCAAGACTGAAAGTTAAATATACAAAAACAGAAGATTATGTAAATGATTTTATTTCCAATTCACGAAACAGTAAAGATACAATTGAAAATATGTCAAAATTTAATAAAAAGTATACGAATATTGACATTATATTGATTGATGATATTCAATTTATAGAATCGAAGAAAAAAACAATGTCACAGATGCAGCACACATTTGACAGTCTTTACAATAAAGGAAAACAAATAGTAATAACTTCCGACAGACTTCCAAAAGACATCCCGACACTTACATCTGCCCTGTGTTCCAGATTCGAAATGGGCTTAATGGTTGAATTAACACCGCCGGATAAAGATGTTCGTATTGGAATTCTAAAAAAACTTTCAGCTGATAATGGATTGGAATATACTGATGAAGCATTAAATTATATTGCTGAACATTATTACAATAATGTTAGAGAATTAGAAGGCGCTTTTAACAGGGTAAGTGCATTTTCTGATATGACTGGCAGTCCGTTGACTATTGAATTGGCGAGAAAGATTTTAAAATGTGACGAAACCAAAAAAGAGATTGATTTATCGAAAATAGCCAATGTCGTTGCTGATTATTATAATGTAAGTGTTGATGATTTAAAAGGCTCTGCACGCAGTCAAAAAATTTCTGCTGCAAGGCATATGGCTGTGTATTTATCAAGAGAGCTTTGCGGAAATAGTTTTGTAAGTATTGCCGAATTTTTTAACAAAAAGCATACTACAATAATGTTTGCACATGACAAAATTCAAAAAGAAATATCGTGTAACAGTAATTTGGCTTCTGATTCAAGAGAAATTAAACAAGCATTAAAAGTTATATAGCCTAACTTATTACTCGTCATAAAATCAGTTCTATGATATTTAATATAGGTAAAGGAAATTATTATAGATATGTTAGACAGCATAAAATCCATGATGTGTTTAAAATCCGTTGATAAGCTGATAGCTGAAAATAATTTCGATATGGCATTGGCTAAATTAAACATGCTGGTAAGAGAGGATTTTAGGCCTTCCGTTACTTACTTAAAACGTGGCAGACTGTGTAAAAAACTTTTGATGTTTAGTGATGCATATTCGGACTTTACTTATATAATCGGGCATTGTTCGGATAAAAACGATGCTTATTATGAAAGAGCTTTTTTAAATTTTGAAATATCCAATTTCTATGAAGCTATATTAGACTCGGAAAAGATTTTAACCTTTGACGAAAATAATTTTGATGTCAAGCGGATAAAGGCACTTTCCTTAATATATTCAAAACAGGATAAATTAGCATGCGAATATTTGAATCAAATTTTCGAATATTCAAAATACAGAGCAATTCAATTTTTATTTAATGAAGTTGCGATGGTACTTGCGCAGGATGAATATTCGAGAGGGCTTAGAATTCTTGAAATTATTGAACTTTTTGATAAAGATAATCCGATTAAATTATTAAAAGAAGCTACAATCTACGGGTTTGTCGGTGAAACAGAAAAACAAAATGCAATCTTATCTAAAATTAATTCTGTTTTCCCTAAATATTTTGTTTCACATTTTCGATTTACAGATATGTATCAGGAAAAAGATTTGCTTGAAATTTGTTTTTTGCTCGAGCTGTCTATATTTGATAAACATGGAATGTTTGCATATCCGATGAAAGTATTGGAAGGCTATCGAAATTATTTGGAAGGTCATATCGTTGATTCTAAAAATTCATTTGAAGATGCTATTAAAATTAACCCTAAAAAACCGGAAGCTTATGTACTAGTAGCGCAAACTCTTCAATTGATGTCAGGATACGATAATCCCGAATACAGAAGGGATGCGGAAGAGAATTATAAAATAGCGGAAGACTTGTATTTGAAGGAAAATTTACCACAAAAAGCTGAGGATATGAGAAGGCAAATAAAACATTTAAACTCAACTTTAGGATTAAGTTAAAAATAATTATTTCCTAATAAGATTTTTTCTGTTAAAATATCATCAGAGGGCTATTGCGATGAAAAAAGAAATATATACGTCGTTATTGTTGTTGTGCTTGCTATTAACAAATCCGCAGGCATATGCAAAACTTACCAAAGAAGCTCATGAATTGTATAAACAGGCATGTCAGTATGAATATCAAAATGATTTTAATTCTGCAATTAGTACTTTAGAACAGGCATTAAAAATTAACGGCGAAGATGCTATGCTGTATACCAAGATTGCCGGAATCTATTCTAATATAGGAAACTACAACGAAGCTCTTTCTGCATACAAAAAAGCTGTAAAACTCCGCCCAGATGATGCTTTTATATATATAAGTATGGGCAATATTCTCCAAACAATAGGAGATTATAATAATGCATATAATTCTTTTAAACAGGCGCAGGTTATTTATCCCGAATACAAATATAATTATTTGAATCTTGCTAACATTGAATATTTCAGAAAAAATTATGAAGGTGCGATAGAAAATTATAATAAGTTTTTGAATGCTTACCCGAATAATATGGAAGCGAGTGAAAACTTAGCTAATGTTTATTCTCTGTCAGGGAAATATGACAAAGCTTGTGAAATATATTCTAATATTTATAAAAAGTATCCGTCAGCTTTTACTGAATTTGAAAAATACGGACTGGCATTATATGAAACAAAGCAATATCAAGCTGCAGCTGAGTTCTTTGAAAAAGCGATTGCTGATAATTAGGACAGTGAAAATTGGAATGCAAAGCTTGCACTTACATA
>JAEEXX010000122.1 GCA_016287985.1 Candidatus Gastranaerophilales bacterium | reverse complement strand
AGTACTACTGCATTACAGCTATCGCCGTAATTCGTATACTTTCTATTCTGTTTTGGGGTTTGGTTTAATTCCATGGTCTTAGTATTCCGTTACATGTAACTACACGTGTTTTTTCTCTTACTACTTCCCTAATTCCACATTTCTTCATTTTTCTAACACTTTTGAACAAAATTGTTACATTTCGTTACAAATACAAAGCGTATTGCAAGCATATAACAATTATTTATTATTAAAAATAAAGTAACAAATGTTAATAAATACAAAAAACTAAACAATATATAAAAAAATTAGCCGTTACACTTCTATATTATGCACTCATTGACAAATTTTTTTGAAATACTAAAATAGAATCAGTTATAACTTAGAAAGTAAGTTAACGTAGTATATTTAATCAAAGAAGGAGATTAATCTCATGGCACGTGAAAAGTATGAACGTACAAAACCGCACGTTAACATTGGTACAGTAGGCCATGTTGACCACGGTAAAACAACATTAACAGCAGCTATTACAGGTGTTATGGCTGCAGCAGGAAAAGCTCAAGCAAAGAAATTTGATGAAATCGATGCTGCTCCTGAAGAAAAAGCAAGAGGTATAACCATTTCTACAGCTCACGTAGAATATGAAACTGATGCAAGACACTATGCACACGTAGACTGCCCAGGGCACGCTGACTATGTTAAGAACATGATTACTGGTGCTGCACAAATGGACGGTGCAATTCTTGTAGTTGCTGCAACTGATGGTGCTATGCCTCAGACTCGTGAACACATCTTGTTGGCTAGACAGGTTGGTGTTCCTAACTTAGTTGTATTTTTAAACAAATGCGATATGGTTGATGACCCTGAATTGTTAGAATTGGTTGAAATGGAAGTTAGAGAACTTCTTTCTTCATACGAATTTGACGGCGACAATATTCCGTTTATTCACGGTTCTGCTCTTAAAGCTTTGGAAGCTGTTCAAGCTAATCCAAAAATTCAAAGAGGTGAAGACAAATGGGTTGATAAGATTTGGGAATTAATGGATGCAGTTGACTCATACTTCCCAACTCCTGAACGTGATTTAGACAAGCCATTCTTGATGCCTGTTGAAGACGTATTCTCTATCACCGGTCGTGGTACAGTTGCTACAGGCAGAGTAGAACGTGGTATTGTTAAAGTTGGTGATGAAGTTGAATTAGTTGGTTTAGGCGAAACTAAGAAAACTACAGTTACCGGTGTTGAAATGTTCAGAAAATCTCTTGACCAAGGTCAAGCAGGTGACAACATCGGTGCATTGCTTCGTGGTATTGACAAGACTGATATTCAACGTGGTCAAGTTCTTGCAAAACCGGGAACAATTCATCCGCATACCAAGTTCACAGCAAACGTTTACGTTTTAACAAAGGAAGAAGGCGGACGTCACACTCCGTTCTTCCCTGGTTACAGACCTCAGTTCTATATCAGAACAACTGACGTTACAGGTTCTATCCAATTCGACGGCGAAATGGTAATGCCTGGTGATAACGTTGTTATGACAGTTGAACTTATCGCTCCGGTAGCAATCGAAGAAGGTATGAGATTCGCTATCCGTGAAGGTGGTAGAACTGTTGGCGCAGGTGTTGTTGACAAGATTATAGCTTAGTTGATAATACTTGATAGCAAAATCTGGAAAAGGCAATCGAATGATTGCCTTTTCTTTTTGATATAATCTCATAAAATTGATTGAACAAACAGAACACTACCATTAAATAAAGACTGCTCTAATCAAACGGCTTTATTTTAATTTGCATATTACACTTGAACATTATGTTCCTGTTCTTTTCTTGATACCGAAAATCTGGATTTATAATTTTCATACCTATTAATAAATTCAATATCTTCATCTTTATTTCTGTGGTTATATTCATGCTTATCTATTGATTTATCATAAAGCTGAATGACGCTCGTTGCAATATTTCCGCAGTGAGCAGCAATTCTTCTTAAATCATTCATTAAATCTGAAAACATGAAACTGACTTCAGCTGTACACAAACCGTCCTTAAGCCTCTGTATATGGCGATTTTTGACCTTTCTTATAATCTTTTTGATAACAGCTTCCAGCGGTTCAACCTCTTGTGCAAGCTGCAAATTATCAGTTTTATATGCTTCTGTCGTAACCATAAATATCTCGGAAACCGCATGCACAATAACTTTTAATTCTTCGACAGCTTCATCAGAAAGTTTCTTTTCACTTTCTTTAAGTTTTTCTGCTATTTTTAGAATATAGGATGCATGGTCGCCTATTCTCTCAAAATCACTTATTGCAAGTAATATTTGTGATATTTTATTACTGTCTTCTTCTGATAAATCTTTACCCGAAAGTTTTATTAAAAATGAATCAAGTTTATCCTCATACTTGTCAATCAAAATCTCATTACTTTTTATTTGTTCAGCCTTCTTTTCATGATAACTTTTGAGCATTTTTGTAGATGTAATAAAATTAAACTCAACCAATTCTGCCATTTTAATAGTTTGTTTATTACACTCCGATACGGCAAATGTAGGAACAAGCAAAAGTCTATCATCAAGAAGAACATCCTGTTCTTCGTTTTCTACTTTATCCGGAATAAATTTAATTGCAAGATTTTCAATTAGTTTGACAAACGGCAATAACATAAATGCCGTAAATATGTTATACACAGTGTGGAAACCTGCAATTCCAAACGGATTGATATTTGTATGAATATTAGGTATATCAATAATAGAATTTATTATAATGAACGCCGGAAAACAAATACCAACACTCAAAATATTATAAATTACATGGATTCCTGCAACTCGTTTTGCATTTGTATTAACACCTATACTTGCGAGTACGGCTGAAATACAAGTTCCCAGATTTTGCCCCAAAATAATGGGAATAGCAACTTCCCAAGATACGCCTGCGACCAGAGTTAATGCCTGTAATATACCTATAGAGGCTGAAGAACTCTGAATTATCATAGTTATAACCATACCAACCAGAAATCCCAGTATCGGATTTGTAAATGCAATCATCGCATTTCGGAAACTTGGCATATCAGCCAGTGGCGACATTGCGCCTGACATAGTTTCCATGCCAAACATCAGAATAGCAAAACCTATAAAAATAGTACCAACATTCTTGCGCTTATTACTTTTAGCAGCCATTAGCATAATAATACCAATGAATGCTAAAACAGGAGAAAATGTTTCGGGTTTTAAAAGCTTAAAAAATATTCCGGCAGTTTCTTGTATTGCGGTTAAACTAAGCATCCAAGCAGTTATTGTGGTACCTAAGTTTGCGCCTATAATTACAGTGACTGTTTGAGATAAATTCATAATACCGGAATTTACCAATCCAATTAACATAACAGTAACAGCTGATGAGGATTGAATTATAGCGGTTATTACAGCTCCTAAAGTAAAACTTTTGACCGGATTTGAAGTCATTTTCTTTAGCAACCCTTCTAAACGTCCACCCGCTACCTTTTCCAATCCAGAGGACATTAAATTAATACCATAAAGGAAAAACGCCAACCCTCCGCATAAGGTAAATATTGAAAATATATCCATATAAATCTTTTCCTTCCAAAACTAACAGTTGGTTTACATTTACAGTTTATCACAAATATTGCTGAAAGCCTTTAATAATGTGAAGAAATGTTTACAAAATATATTTTTTGAGGCAGTTTTGTTACAAAACTTAACAAAACCCATTAAAAAAAGCAATTTTTTGAAAGTTAAATACTTAATATATATATAAGAGATAATTAAATATAAGAGAGTGAAACATGGAAAAAGAAACAAAACGCAGATTGACTGTTGTGAGCAGTAATGAAGAATTAAGTACAGATATAAGTGAACTTGAGCGAGAAAAGAGAAAAGACTACACAACACCGCCGGATTTAAATTATCATACTAATCCAATGTATGAAAAATTATTGAATTTTAAAGAATCCCAAAAGAAAAAGCGATTTACGGTGGATGACTTACTAAAGTGGTAAACTAAATAAATTATAACAAAATGAGGACTGTTAAAAAAACAGTCCTCATTAAATCTAAACAAAATATATAAAAGGATTAACCTCTAATATTAAGAGCCTTTATTAGTTTTCTGTAGCTGTCGAGATCCTTATCTCTCAGATAAGAAAGTAATCCTTTTCTCTTACCTACCATCTTCAATAGTCCACGTTTTGCTGAAAAATCTTTTTTATTTGACTTCATATGCTCTGTAAGTTCTGCAATCTTTTGTGTTAACATTGCTATCTGAACTTCAGCAGAACCAGAATCTTTTTCATTTGCACCAAATTTTTTGATGATTTCCTGTTTGTTTTTCAAATTAATTGACATAGTGTAAATCCTTATCTTTAGCCGAATTTTGCGCTTGAAACAAAATTAATTACGGCGTGTAGTACTGTCCTCGGGTCTAAAAGCAACATACATATTCCGTTCATTAGCGCCCTGATTTTACTCATAGCGCACAGACTATACGTATCCGTTCCTTTTTGCGCCCTTCGGCAAGCGTATAGACTGACATCTTAGTCTATATATGAATAATATTATGAAAAAATTGTAATTGCAATAGGTACTTAAAATTTATTCATCAAAGTCTCGTTTCAAAACAGAATTTATAAGTTCATTCGCCTTTTCTGAATTGCCGGTTTTGTAATAAATTCTTGCCAGCAAAATCTCTCTGTCAGAATTTGACTGGAGATTAAATGCTTTTTCTGCATATGAAAGAGCACTGCTATATCTTTTTATAGATGCATAAGTTCTTGCGATTTCTTCATAACAATTTGCTTGAATTTTTTGATCATCAGTATTCTTAGCAATCTTTTCATACTCATATACAGCACTTTCATAGTTACCATTTTTTCTTAATGTTACGGCTTTATCAAATAAATTTTGTTCTTTGTTCATATTTGTTTTTGCATTTTCGAATTCTTCAATTGGTTCAAGATTATTTGTTATTTTAACTTCCTCGGATTCTTTT
>JAEEXX010000121.1 GCA_016287985.1 Candidatus Gastranaerophilales bacterium | reverse complement strand
TTTCTAAAAGTTTTGGGTTAAGAGTCCTTTTAGTTTCATCATCCCAAGGGTCGAACATTCTTATATCAGTCCAGCCTTGAGGAGTTTTATCTTCACCGTTTCTGCCGAATGCCATAAGCTCAGGTTCTGCTTCAAATAAATCTACTGATGCACAACTTGGTAAATCAAGCATTACTTTTATATCACGTTTGTGACATTCATCAATAAACGCTTTAAATTGTTCGTCAGGTGTACGATTATCATTTTTATCAATCAAAATCGGGTCAATCGCCAAATGTCCATCATCAGTAACGAATTTTGCGGGCGCATAAAGAGACCCTGCTGTACCCATTGCTTTTTTCTTTCCGGGCGGATGAATTGGCAGTATGTGAATTGTATTAAATCCGTCATTTTTTAATTCATCTAATCGATTAATTGCACTTAGGAATGTTCCCGGTTTTTCGCCATCAGAAATCATAATTTTTTCATCACCATTCTTATCCACGGCAGTAAATGTTCTTGGTGCAATTGCAATCATTACTGATTCATTATTTTGAATCATTGTTCTTAAATTATTTTTATAGTTCAAAGGATTTGCGTGCTCTATATTTAATCTATTTATTGCAGCCATGTTAGAAGCAGCTTCACTTTGCAGGTAGTTATTAATTATGTCACTTTTTTCTGCAGATTGAATGTTTCTATTTTCCTGTTTTGATGAACGGAATGTATTGAAACCATATGTAGGTAGAGTTGAACTTACCATTATACTACGTATTTGTTTCATTTTTCACCTGCGACTTTTCTTCCTTTTTTATACTAATTTTTTGCAAATTATGTTTGTTGTTCAATTTCCCAAAACTAAACTGTGCCAATAACGTTACTCCAAAAACAACTCCGGTCATTATTCCGACAGATTTTAACCACATTCTGTTTGTATGCATTTTACCTGCGCCCTTTTGCACCATATCCAGAGGCCTTTGAGCAACCAAATTAAATTTTGCTTCATCTGTATTCATATTCTGAGTGTAATTATTTATGACGTTCGAATCAAGCACAAAATCCTTTTTCGGTCTGTATGTCGTATCGTTGGAAATTAAATCTTTAAACCGCCTTATATATGATTTAAATCTATCTGCAAGTTTTGAGTTTGATTTATTTATACCGTTTAATGAAGAATCTGAAATTGCAGCCTCATTATCTATAACTGTCCAGCCGATATTATACAAATCTTTATATTCATATTTGTTATTCAAACCGAGTTTCAATTTAAAATCCGCATCAGAAGCGTTAATTAATGCTGACTTAATATCAGATATAATTTTTTCAATATAAGCATTATCACCGCACGAAGAAAATTCTTTTAGCTTATTAATATCAGCAGAGCGTTTGCAAAAATCAAGCATATGGAATACTCTAAAGAATGAATTAGCCTCTCCTTGATATCTGTTTAAAAGTCTGTTTAACCTGATATTCTTTGATGAACCTTTCGCTCCTTTATAAAACCTAACAGCTTTTTCATTAAATATTCTCTGTGAAGGATCCTGATGTGCTTCATATGATTGGAATTTAGGATAAATCATTCCGTCAAGGTGAAGCATCAATTCTTCTCTTGTGTTAATATTTTCCGCTATCTCACCATTAGTAAGCCCTTTAATTGTATTTTCACCGAGATTTAGTGCTTTCAAACGTTTAACCGTATTATTGTATACATTATTAATACTGTTAATCAAATCTTTAATTTGAGAATCATTTTCAACCGTTCCGTGCAATGCAGTTTCCATATCACTCATAATTTTACTAAGTTTTTCAAATGTAGCTGTATAACGAGCTTCATCTCTGCATAAAGCTGATATCTTTTCATCCATTAGTTTTTTAGCAAATGCCTCATCCGTGCTTATCCTTTTTAAATCTTTAGGAGAAATTTCTAACTGTTTAATTAATGTCGTTTGGAATTTATCATAATAATTTGCAAGAATAGTTTCAGGCGCATATTCAAATTTGAAGTTTTCACATTTATCAAGAATTTCGATTTTTGACTTAAAATCACCAATTATTCTTGAAAAATCTACTAATTTTTCTATTGATTGCTCTGTAATAACTGAGCTTGCATTTACAGTAAACGCATTTCCGAATTTATCAATATTAGAAATATAATTTAACTTAATTGCGGAACTTGCTCCATTCAATTTTTCAATCTTATCCTTTGCAAAGAGTTTTATTTTATCCTTTAATGCCACAAACTCTTCTTCCGTTAAGTTTATTCCTTTTGTTAAATCAGAATTAGGTTTAATTTGATTTAGCATTTCTTTAATTTCTTCTGTAGAAGGAAGAATTTCTTTTGAAATAAATTGTTTCTGGCGCCCCTGCATTGCCTGTTTAGCCTTATTAACAATATTATCAATATTTTTGCTGTCAATTACATAGACTTGTGTACCTCCTAAAAGTATATCTAAATCTTTGGATATGCTCGAAGACAAAATACTGTCTGTATTATTCATAATAAGTTCTTTTATTTTATCAACTTCTTGTGCCGGCAAAACTTGATTTTTATATTTTGAAAGAATTGAAGAAATATTTTTCTCTAAAGAATTTTCAATAGATTTTATCCCATCTTGAGTACAGGACATTTCATTAACCTTTTTAAGCATAGATTGAATTTGAGAATTGTACTTATTGTTTCTGGTTTTTTCCAATCCCGGAGCTACTACATATTTTTCCAATCCGCAGCATAAAAGCGCTGTCATTAGAGGTGTCGCAAACCCGGCAGTTAACATCCACAATGTATTATTCTGCGTTGCAATTTTTCTCATTTGCTCTCTTATAACGTCGTGTCTGTTTTTAATATTACGGGGAATACCCATTCTGTCCCCTATTGCGTCAAAATCTTCTCCCTTGTTTGCGCCGATATACATATCATAAGGTACATAGTTGCTATCTTGTTGGACGGACTTTTTTCTACCCTGATCATCAATATATTGTTTATCAATATCATAGCCATGCAAAATTTTTGCGGGTGCATTAATAGCAATTTTGGGATAAATTGCCATTGATGTTAAGAATGTTGCGAGTCCTATATATTCCATCAATCTTGCTTTTGGATCAGATGTATGTGTGGCCAGATATGTCGCAATAGCTATTCCGCCCAGTTTTAACCCAACGTCATTTAATCTGCCGGATTGATGGTCATTAGCAGTACCTTTAAATCCGTCTTTAACAGATTTCATATCATATCCAATGTCTTTAAAGAAATATTTTATACCTGTTCCTAAATTGTCATCTACAAGATGTCCTTTGGGGGGTAGCGGTTTAACTAAATTTTTTGTAGATACTGCACCTTCTGCTTCACGATATGGCTTTACAGCCCTCATTGATTGAGAGTCGTTTGTTATTTCTCTATTAAATTGTACAGGTTGAATTGCCATACCTAAATCACCGTACTTTCTTTTGAATTATCGATTGTTTTTGAATTTTTATTTTTAGCCATGTTTTTTGCCCTAATAATTGAATTAGCAGTCAATACTGTTGTAGCTAAAGCTGCTAAACTTATAAGAGCTTTTCCGGAATGTTTTATAAAACCGCTGGTTCCCGTTTTCCCTTTCCATAATTGAACAAAAGAATTTAAGAACGATTTTATAAATGAGATAGTCATACTCCAAAGATTTTTTCCTGCATTTTTGCATCTACCACCAAGCTTTTTGAAGAAACCGGAATCTTTCTCTGCTATAAATTTTGTTCTATTAGATACAGAATTAAAGAAATCAATCCATGAATCCTGTACTGCCATACCGACCCCTACTGCCCCCCAACAGTACGATGACAGACTTTTTGCAGTATTTGTAGTTGCAACGATATTTTGTATAATCGGTGAAGTCTCGGAAACTGAATCATTAAGATCGTCGCCCAATCCGAGTTTCTTTGCGACTTCATCAAAATACTCCCTTTTTAACAAATCTTTTCTGAAAAATTCCTTGCTGTCAAAGACTTTTCGTTGTTGATACTGGATTTCAATATTTGCTGCATCGCCGGCTTCTTTCGGAAGTGAATATACAACATTTTCATAAGGCATCTCTACATCTACACCTGTCGCCGCTTTTACTGGTTTTGAAACAAATCTCTTCGAAAAATTCTTCAATAAACCGTATAAAATAACCCCTAACGCCATTTTCTTGCCGTATGTTGAAGCTTTCTCTTTTTCAAATAAACCAAGATGCTTATTAGCAATGTTAAAAACAGTCATAAACATTGCACTGCCTGCTAAATAAGGGACAATCCCCATAGTTAAAAATTCGTAGAAGTTTGAATTTACATCTCCCTTTAAACCTTTAATCGGATAATCAACAAACGCACTTGAAGTTTTTTGAAAATGTTGTTTTGCTCTGGTTTTTGCCGTATTAGGTAATATTCTCGACTCTTCCGAAACTTTTTTTTCATCTTTGTTTCGTTTTGCTGAGAAAATTAGTTCATTATGCAGATTTGCGACCGGCTCTAACATATTAAACCCCTACGACATACCTATATATATAAAGTATTTGAAAAACTATAATTTGCTATCTATAAAACACAATCTTTACATTTGTTTACATCAATTTTTAAGTATTGGAAAAAGTTGACATACAAACCTATAATGCTGTAAAGCAACTTATTTTTCTCCAACATTAAACAGCCGATAGTCGGACTTGAACCGACGACCTACTCATTACGAATGAGTTGCTCTACCAACTGAGCTATATCGGCATAGTCATGATTATAACGCAAAATTTACAATCTTGCCATTATTTCATGAGTAAAATCAGTACAAGAATAATTTCCGTTTAAATCAGCAGTCATGATACCTGCATTTAAAGTTTCATACAAAGCATGCCTTATCCTTAAACTTTCCTCTTTGTATCCGACATAATTTAGCATTTCTATAGCTGATAAAAGAAGAGCTGTAGGATTTGCTTTATTTTGTCCTGCAATATCTGGAGCAGACCCGTGGACAGGTTCAAACACAGCATAATCTTTACCAATATTAGCGCCTTGGGCAACA
>JAEEXX010000120.1 GCA_016287985.1 Candidatus Gastranaerophilales bacterium | reverse complement strand
TTCCTTTACATCTATATCTATTATTTTATATATGAATATTTCTTTTTTAATTTTAGATTTTAGATGAAACCAACCTTTTTCAAATTTTTCTGTAGATAATCGAGGGTATAATTGATTCACGAATGTTATCATTGATATAATGTGTTCTTTGTTGCGGTGCATTACTATGCCGTTGGGATTAGTAAAACTATCGTAATGGTACAAAACTAATGGAACATATGCTACTTTTATGTTATGTATTAAAAGTGATATTGTTACATATAAATCTTCCCATAAATTCATATCCTTTCGAAAAGAAATATTAAACTCACAAAATAGTTTTCGCTTTATGAGTTTGTTCCACATTATACCCCATATTTTTTCTTCCAATAAATCTTTGATTATATCATCACAAACAAGAGAAGTAGGTTTTTGACTGCAAACAATAGTTTTATCAGAAAAAATTCGCTCAAAATCACACATAACCATATCGCCATCGGTTTCTTGGGCTCGTTCAAACAATTTTTCTAAATAGATATTTTCCACATAATCATCAGGATCTGTATGAATTACATATTCTCCGATAGAATTATTCAATCCGTTTTGTCTTGCTGCACTCACACCCTGATTCTCTTGATGAATCACCCTAAACCTTTCGTCTTTTTCTGCGTATTCATCGCAAATCTTGCCGGAATTGTCGGGACTGCCATCGTCAATCAAGATACATTCCCAATCGGTAAATGTTTGTGCTACAATGCTATCAACACAGCGACGAAGATATTTTTCTACTTTATAGACGGGTACGATTATTGATATTTTAGGAGAGTTCATTGCTATTCAAATTTGTAATTACATTCATAACCGTATGATAAAATTCGTTTCATTAAACGATAAATAAAATTGAAAACCTTTGACAAAACAGCCAATAATATATATTTGAAAACATATAAGTGTATTTTCTGCCAATTATATCTTTTTAAAATTTTTATACCTTGTTTATATGCATTTCTATTATTAAATAGGAAATATATTAAGAGGCTGTATATATTTTTTTGCAAAAAGTGGATACCATTTTTCCGTAAAAAATGACTTTTCTCTGCGAGAACTTCTAATTTTCCCAATATGGCATTAATATCTTTGTTTTGAGATATTGAATTGAGACGTGTAGTAACACAATATACTGCCTGCCTATCAAAAATAACTTTCTGAGAATAAAAACTTGTTAAATATATGAAATGCTCATCATTACACATAACTATTTCATCAAAGCGAAGATTATTTTGCTTAATAACTTTTGCCTTAATAAATCTGCTCCATGGAACACAAAATTTATATTTTAATAATATTTCTCCTTCCTTTTTGTTTTTGTCATAAATATCAAATAAATTGGTTAAATAGTATGCTCTATTTGAATTTTCATAAGTGTCAGTATCAACGCAATTAGCGGAAAATATTATTAAATCGGAATCATTATTTTTGTAATAATCTAACTTTGAAGGAAAAATTTGCGTAAAAAAATCATCTGCATCTGCAAAAATTACCCACTTGCCTCTTACATAGGGTAATGCTAAATTCCTTGCATGACCAGCACCTTTTGGATTTTTGTTGAAAATAATTTTTGTATTCTGACGACTCTGCCCTGGAAAATTATTGAAATCAACAATATCCGGACTACTATTATCATCAACAATAATTATTTCCAAATCTTCTCTATTGGGAATAGATTTTAAGCATCTATTCAGAAGTTCAGGAATATTCTTATGGGGAATAATTATTGTGTAATTAATAATTTTGTTACTATTCTCTAACATATCATAAAAAAATATGGTGTGGAAATTGTTAGTTTATAGAATGGACGGCAAGTGTGCACGGTTGTATGTCGGTACTATAACCGATACTAAATCTTTAATCATTATTACAAATATATTATCCTATAAATACCATTTTTATCGTTTTAGATATTCTTTCGTTCTTAATCATTTTACAGATGTTTTGGATTAAAAGAGTTTGCCCATACGCAATTACAGCAGACGAAAAAAATACAATACAGAATGTAAAACACCAATTAAACTTGTCACGCATATAGTCTACAATGGGAATATGCCAGAGATATATCCAAAATGTATGTGAACCTATGAACCGAGTTAGTTTTTCAATTTTTATTTTAACAAATAAATCAACGATTTCATGTCGGATAATATACAGAAAGGCTGATATCCCAAGAGCATAGCTTGTATAATACAATTGCGGTGGATATTTATATTTCCCTGTCAAAACATATTCTCCTTTTGTATAATAAAGGATGATAGCAATTATCGCGTATATTAATATGCATACTGCACCAAAATATTTTATATGTTTGTTGGTAAATCTGTCAACATTTATTCCAAGACAATAATAAACAGAATAGGGCAAGCACATGATAAATATTAAAAAAAAGTAATTATTGGAAATGTGAGCTAGTAATTCTGTAATTATTAATACTGCAACACATACGATTATCAATTGTTTGTTCGTCAACTTTTTTGTGAATAAAAAGAATGGGGCAAGAAAAGCCATAACAACCAAAATTCTAATAATCCAAAAATACCATTCAGTCGTCAATGTAAAACACATTATGATTTGCTTTATATTGATATTGGAACCTATACAATATGAAATTGCAAAATAAAAAACTAAGAATATCCAAGAAGGAACAACGAGTCTGATGATCCTTTTTTTGTAATATTCTATCAAACGCGCATTCGTGAATTGCCCATTTCTGCCAGAACTATAATTGAAACAGATAGCAGAAATAAAAACCATTAGAGGAACGTCAAAACTCCTCAATTGAGATAATATCATTGGCGGATTTGAATGAACAAGCACTATACCTGTTAACGCTAAGAAACGTAATATATCGAAACTAGTATTTCGTGTTGCTGTACTTATCATTTACGAAATTTTTAACTTTTCACCCATTACAATCATTGCAAGTTTACTCAAACTTCCACCTGTTAATGCCGCAGGCGTAAATGTAAATTCTCCGAAATACAACTTCCCTTCTGATTCATAATAATCCATTCTTACAAAAGGAAATTCTGAAGCCAAAATTTTACATGTAGATTTCATTTGCTCAAATGTAATGGGTTGCGGAATGTCTTTTGGCTCAGATTTATTTTTTTCGTTACGCCATTCATCATGACGACACCAATTCATGTCATAAAACGTTACATTTTTTTCTTCCCCCCTATCATAAAAGACACCACAACAAAACGGTTCACCGTTAAAACAATAGAACTTATAATCCGCTATTGAAGAAGATATTGCAAGGTCATTTAGCAATAATTTTTCTGCAATTATTACTGGGTATATTTTGAAATAATGAGTTTCAACCGTATCTATCCCGAATGGAGTCTTGATAAATTTTTTTAAATCTTTACGTATTTGTACCAAATTGCATTTAGACTTGTCTGTAACAGCAAAAACATGTCCGCTACCGTGGTTAGTTTTAATTACAAAACTATCTGGAAGTTTATCAAAATCAATGTCATCAACTTTTTCCCACATGCCGAGCAAAGGAATTAAAATATCCTCACAACCCTTTTCTTTTACAAATTCTCTTACAAGATATTTGTCGGCAAGTTTTGTCCAAATGGAAATATCTGTATTGAATTGCAACCATCTGATTTTTTCGTTTAATTCTGTCGGATGATTCCAATTGATATGACGTCCGAAATTATTAAAATACAATTTATCTGCGACTTTTTTAGGATTTTGAAATTTTCGAACAATTGTCGGTCGCAAAAATTTATATAATTGATACACAGGGTACAAAAATATTTTTAGAATTTTTTTTATTGTATGTCTCATTATTTATGCATTATTTTGGCAATAGCCTGTTTTATATAATTAATTACCAAAAGTTTATCTGTTTTATTGCACCCTATAAAATAGGATGTTATTGCTGCACTAAAAATTGACAAAATAGAAAGCAACGTGAATGAAATAAATGTTTTATCATCCATATATAACTTTGAAATACATGGAATTACAGCTGATATTAGTGCAACAATTATCGATTTAATATAAACATTTATCATAAAATTTTTTACTGGCAATTGAACCATCTTTTTTAACATATAAATTCTAAGCATTTCTGTCATGATAGACGTTCCGATTGCAACGATAAAAACGCTTTCTGGAGATGCTCCAAGATATAAACATACAAAACTTAATGGAAGATTGATTAACATACTGCTTCCTCCAACAATAATTTGATATTTTTTTATATCTCCGGTAGCGAGCATAAGAGTAACGAGTGGTCTTGCAAGAGTGTCGCTCATAACGAAAATCACCGACAACCGTACAAAATTTACTGTATAATCAGGAACTTGTTTAAGCCAAAGTTCAAGAAGATAAGGTGTTGTGATTAGTATTGGCAGTGCTATCAACAACACTATAAAAAAGGAAAACTTTGTGCTTTGAAACACGAGTTTCATCATATAATCTCTATCTCCTACAGCGTAACTCTTTGTTATTTGTGGATTTACTGCTGTTGTAAAGTTGGCAACAAAATTCACCACAGCGGAATTAACTTGCAATGCAATACCTCTTGCTGCATTTACTGCCGGTCCATAAAATATATTTATCAATAGACTCCCCCCCTGGTCTCTGAGCAATACAGCAGCACTTCCCATAAAATTCCACCCTGCAAACCCAAACATCTCCTTCATCAACCCCTTATCAAAAATCATTCGATAAGTTGCTTCCTCAAAATGTTTTTTTGAATATATTGCATACATCATTCGGTTAATCAAACCAACAATCATTATAAGCATTCCGTAGTAAACGAGTTTGTCGAAAGGATTATAAGCAATAATAAATGCGACAATCAGTTTCAGTGTTACATCAACAATGCTTATGTAAGCAAACGCCGACATTTTTTCGTGGGCGATGATTACGGCATTGTATGGAACGCTAAGAAGGTTTAGTGCAAATGTTACTACTGAAAATTGAAACACCCAATTTGCGGCGGCAAGTCGTTCTTCGGGAATTACCATTTT
>JAEEXX010000119.1 GCA_016287985.1 Candidatus Gastranaerophilales bacterium | reverse complement strand
ATATTTATTACATAAAGGGAGATTTTGACTTAGCAATTTCTAATTACCAAACAGCGATAACATTAAATCCCAATCGTTCTTGGACAAGTGTAATTGCACAAACAATGGGATTCGTATATCAAGAAAATAAAACAGATCCGGATGCGGCTATATCTGCATATCAGACAGCATATGTCCTTACGCCTGAAGATATAGATATATATGTTAATCTTGGGAGTGCTTTTTATGATAAAGAAGATTATCAAAATGCTTTAAGTATATACAGACAAGCTCTTGAATTACAACCTCACAATGCAAAAATACATTGTAATTTAGGCTTTCTTTATTGGGGCAAAGGTGATACAGATGAAGCTGTTAAATCGTACGAATTGGCTATAAAATACGATACAGCCTACGATATTGCGTACAATAACTTAGGTGTTATTTATCTTGATGATATGGGGCGGGTTAATAAAGCGGTAGAGTTATTTACAAAAGCTATAGAGTCAAATCCGAGTTATGCATTGGCATATTTCAACTTGGCTAGAGCGACAACAATACTTGGTGATAAAGTAGAGGCTGCAAAATTGTATCAGACAGCACAAGAAATTAATCAAGTTACTCAAGAGATTGATCCAAAAGACATTGCAGATAAAATAAGTGAATTATTTGAATCTTAGTATGTACTTTACCTTAATAATTTACTAAGTATAATTTAAACATTAAATTAATTGGATATTAGGAATGATTGAAAATGATCAAGATGGTTTACATCATCTAATAGAGAAAGAATTAGCTTCAGATGAAAAAATATTAAAACCAGATTTTTCACAGAAAGCTGGGCGTGAGATGCTTGCAATTTATTTACAAACTAAGTTTAAGCAACTTGTGAAATTTGACAGTTTAGCCCATAATCCGATTTTTGCTGATGTAAAAGGTGATTTTATCCAAAATTTTGCGCAAAGATTAGTCTCAAATCCACAAAAAAGAATTATGATTGGTATTACGGGCGAATCCGCATCGGGCAAGTCAACTTTATGCAAAGCAATATCTAATGTAATTAAAAGTTTTCAAATGCCGGTTTCTATATTAGCAACGGACAATTATTTTAATGATATTTCCGATTTAATCGCTAAATACGGAAGTTTTGATAATCTAAGAGATAACGGATATGATGTAGATTCACCCGCCAGTTTTCAATTGGATGTATTAAAAAGAGATTTACAACTGCTGGCAAGTGGAAAAAATATATATGCTCCCGAATATCTGCCTAACGGAACAGGAATATCCGTTCCCAATTCTAAATTAATAACATCAAATAAAATCATAATTGTTGAAGGTATGGCAACAATGTATGACAACATAAAAGATATTTTTGATGTCAAGGTATACGTAGAAACAGACATTGAGACTCGAAAAGAAAGATTTTTACATAGAGCTTTTACAGAAAGGAACCAAGATTTTAATAATGCAAAAAAGCATTGGGATTATATTCTTGTAGCAGGTGAAAAATATATAAAGCCATCTAAGCAATACGCAGATTTGGTGTTGAACGGGAATTCAAATATGGAATATTTTTGTCAGCTCTTGGAATATTTGCATACCATTACAAATAATTATGAAAATTAAACGAACATTTTTTTAATATTTTTTTTGTTTTATAATCATGTAGTGAGAGTAAAATGGAGTTGTAACTATGAAGAAGAATAACATTAATAATATTCTTATAGCAATGCTTTGTGTTTCTGTTTTCATTATATACTTGATTCTGCCTCCAAGAGACAAGGTCGCCCAAATCGGTTATAGTTTCAATAATTTAAAATATTATTTAGGTGGACAAGATAATACAGAAGCGTACAAATTTTATAGAAATAATGCTGTCTATTTAGCTAAGATGAACAGGTGCAAAGATGCAATAAAAGAAATGGATAAATCTATAGCAAGCGTCCCTGAGAATGTAGCTGACCACATTATTGATGGTTTATATAAGGACAGAGCGGAAATTGAAATTTTTCAAAATGATTATAGAAACGCTTTAAATGACTTTCTAAGAGCATCAAATCTCGGCATAAATGACTATTTAAAAGTTGCTATGCTTCTTAAGGAAAATGGGAAATATAAAACGGCAGTTTCTTATTGTAATAAAATTATTGATATTGATATAAAGGCATATGCAGGATATGCATGTTTGGCAGATATATATGCGAACCTTGGCAAATATGAGGCCGCTGTAGCAATTTTTGACCTACTAATAGACAGGTCTGCCAAAGGAAGGTATTATGCAGATAGGGCAATATATAAGCAAATGCTTGGTGACAGGGACGGATATAATAGTGATATGGACAAGGCAAAGGAACTATCACCTGTGTTGGACATAGGTTCGTCTATTACTTATGATGTAATTCATCCTAAAAAGTTGATGTTACAGTTATATTAAATCTTAATATTAAATTAATGCCTCTAATGTATTGTTTGGGTTAAAATATATATAGTAGTTAGAGGTTAGAATGAGACACTCAGAATATTCAGTGATTGTAATTGGAAGTGGTGCGGCCGGTTTATACGCAGCACTGAAATTGTCGTCCAAGATTACACTGCCGGATGGTGTATTAATAATTACAAAATCCTCTTTTGGTGAAAGTAATTCCATGTATGCACAGGGGGGAATAGTAGGTGTAATGCATCAAAATACTGGAGATAGTATTAAACAACATGTTGCAGATACACTGAAAGCCGGAGCCGGACTCTGTGATAAAAATACAGTTGAATATGTATCTGAACTCTCAGACGAAGTAATAAATGATTTAATTAACTGCGGTGTCGATTTTGATCGTGACAAGAACGGTAATATTAACTTTACACTTGAAGCCGCACACAGCTTTAAGCGAATATTGCATTCTGGTGGAGATGCTACCGGAAAAGGCATAGTAACAGCCCTTATAAACAAAATTAAAGATGATAAAAATATAACAGTTGCGGAACATTCTATTGCCGTTGAATTATTAATAAACTCAGGAAATGAATGTAAAGGGGTAATATTCTATAATGCATTAACTGGCGAACATGAAGTTGCATACTCATCTGCAACCGTATTAGCAACCGGAGGGGCAGGACAAGTATATAAGTATACTACTAACCCTGAAGGTGCAACGGGTGACGGAATTGCATTAGCATACAGAGCAGGTGCTATTATCAGAGATATGGAATTTATTCAATTTCACCCTACGGCATTAGCTCTTAATCCAAAAAGTAAAAACCGATTTTTAATTTCAGAAGCTGTAAGGGGAGAAGGTGCTAAGCTAATTAATAAATACGGTAATGAATTTATGATTAAATACCATGATAAAAGGGAACTTGCACCAAGAGATATCGTTACGAGAGCTATATATAAAGAAATGCAAGCCTCGCACTCAGATAATATGTTCCTAAATGCAACTATAATTGAAAAAAATAAGCTCTTAAGCAGATTCCCTACAATATTTAACAGATGCAAAGATAATGGTATTGATATCTGTTCTTCACCTATCCCGGTTGCACCTGCCGCTCATTACACAATGGGCGGAATTAAAGCTGATATAAATGGAAAGACATCTATCTCAGGATTGTATGCCATCGGAGAAACTGCTTCTACCGGACTGCACGGAGCAAATCGTCTGGCAAGTAATTCCTTGTTAGAATGTGTAGTCAGTGCATATGAACTTGCAGATTATCTTTCTTTCGTAAATCTTGAACCTCCACAAATAATTGACTCGACAATCTTGGCTAAAATTGAAAAATACTCAGAACCAATTAGCGATATCGATTATGATATTGAAACATTAAAAGCAGATTTAAAAGAGATTATGTGGAAGAATGTCGGCATAATAAGAGCTGAGCAGCAGCTTAAATATGCAATAAATAGCATTGATAAAATGACTGATGAATTTAGAAAAGGGCGTTGTATAAGTATACCGGAATATGAATACAAAAATATGCTTATAGTTTCAAAAATTATTGCTGAATCAGCTCTTAACAGAAAAGAATCCAGAGGTGCACATTCAAGGAGCGACTATCCGCAAACAGAGCAATATGCCGAACATTCGTATATTTCTTATAAAAACAAAATGGAGATTTTGGAATATGCTTAATAAATTTTTTATTGAAGAACATATAAAGAAGGCTTTAGAAGAAGACATCGGTTTTGGCGATATTACAACAGATTATCTTACCAATGAAGATGACACCTTGTCATGTTCTTTGAATTCACGAGCAGAAGGAATTTTTTGTGGGAAATTGGTTTTTGAAACAGTTTTCAAAGTGCTTTCAGATAATATTAATATCAAATTTTATAAAAATGACGGTGATAATATTTCCAAAGGTGATAAAATTGCAGAGTTAAAAGGTCCGGCGCGATATATCCTTATGGGTGAACGTACTGCTCTAAATTATGTACAAAGGATGAGCGGTATAGCTACAGAAACCAATAAATATCAAAAAGAAATAGGCGAATATAAAGCAAAAATCGTTGATACAAGAAAAACGACTCCGCTTTTTAGAGCTTTTGAAAAATATGCGGTTAAAACAGGCGGAGGAAGTTTACACAGGTTCAATCTTTCAGATTGCGCAATGATAAAGGATAATCATATAAAATACGCAGGTTCATTGACTAAAGCTGTTGAGAAATTACGAAAAAATATTTCTCACGCTCACAAAATTGAAGTTGAATGTGATACAGTAGAACAAGTAAAAGAAGCAATTGAATGCAAAGCTGATATTATAATGCTTGATAACATGAATATAGAAACTATGAAAGAATGTGTGAAATTAATTGACGGCAGAGCAATTGTTGAAGCCAGCGGTAACGTAAATCTATTAACGGTAAGAGAAATTGCTTCAACAGGGGTTGATATAATATCTTCAAGTGCGATAGTTGCAAAAGCGCCTACGCTGGATTTAGGATTAGATTCATAATTTAACGAATACCTCCTTGTAGCTCAGACGGATAGAGCGTTGGTCTCCGAAGCCAAAGGTCGTGGGTTCGACTCCCGCCAAGGAGGTTTTAATCAATTATAGTAAAA
>JAEEXX010000015.1 GCA_016287985.1 Candidatus Gastranaerophilales bacterium | reverse complement strand
TTCAATATATCATCTTTGTGTGCATCCAGTTTTGATTTACCTTTACCCGTCGGACGTCCTAACTTCACCCCCTGTGCTTTACGGGCATGCAATGCTTCACGGGTTCTTAGACTAATCAATTCCCGTTCTATCTGTGCCACCAAAGCGAATATTGTGCTTGTAACTGTTGCTGTGATTGAGTCTTCTGTGTTATTAAAATTTTCCTTTAATGAATAAAGTGTTATGCCCCTGTCCTTGGTAATTTTAATAACTTCAAGTATCTGTGTAATGCTACGGGCTATACGGGACAATTCAGGTACAATAAGAACATCTCCAGGCTGCATACTGTCAAGAAGTACTCCAAGTTTACGTTCTTTATAGTTCTTTGTCCCTGAACAATGCTCCTCTATAAATTCCACGTTGCCTAATTTCATGCGGTTGGCGAATTGCAGGATATCTATTTTATTTTTCTCTGTATCTTGGAGTAATGTACTTACTCTTATAAATGCTTTTGTGCTCATAGTTTAATAAAAACCTCATTTTTGTACTTTTTATGTATGCTTTCTTACTATGAAAGACAGTCTTTTTTCTTGTACGCTTTTATGTAATATATATGGTCGTTTTCTCTGTATAATAAATAGGAAAGGGGGAAGCCCCCTTACCCTAACAAATAGTGAATTTGCGATAGTTGGACTGTCTAATATAGCTATTATAGAGCGTCTGATAGTCCTTTTTGAACGCTGATAAATTGAAGTTATTACGCAATATATTAGTGAAGCGAACTGTAAATGCGCCTATTTTCAGCTCTTCTAAGCCTGCATCATCAAGTACAGATTTGATAAGTGTTTCCTTTTCTTCTTTGAGTTCCTTTAACTCATTGATTTTAGCTTCTAATGCTCTGATGTCATGGATTTCATTTTCTAAATTACCAGTAATAATAATTGCTTTCATGGTACGTCTCCTTTGGTTTTGTGCTTACATTTATATTATACAACACAATTGTTGGACTTACAACGTGTTTGTTGGATTTTGTTACACATCTTAATAATTCCAACAACCATGTTGTATTAAAATAAAAAATAAGTTATACTAAAGGTATGGCAGAAGATAAGCAAAAAATGAATAAATATGAAACAGAACTCTGTGAATCCCTCACAGACATTATGAAACAAGAGGAAGTAAACTTCTCAGTGTTTCTTCCTGTGTTAGTTGGTGAAGTTCCTGAGAAGTCTTCAGCAGAATATTTTAAAGTGCTAAAAAAAGAACAGATGAAGTTACGCAGAGGCTCTCTAAGTGTGCAAGAAGTCCATGATATGCTGAAGGTTATTGGTTGGAAGTTTAAGCTTACCCTTAATGGCAAGCCAATAGAGCTTGTTAAATATTCTCTTGATGAAAAAGTAAGGTTCACTGAACTCGTGAGAGTGGCAGAACTTATTGGAGTAAATGTAAATTTTGAGAAAATAACCGACAGAACCAAATTGCAGGAGCCTGACTGAGCTCTACTAAAACCAACACAGGTAAAATCCAGTTTTGTCAAAAAGTAAAGAAACGGTGCAACCATGGATTATATAAGTAACGTAACTTTATCAATATTATTACAATTACACAGGGCTCATGAATTATGTTTTCAGGTTCATGATTCTACGTCTTTGGAACAATTAAAAGAATATGCATATAGGATTGAATATTTGTTAAAGAATAAACCCGAAGGATTATCTGATTCTGAAGACGAAGAATTTGAAGATAATTATGAACCTTGCATAACATACACAACCACATTTTGTTCTGTTAATTTAAAGTGTGAAAATAGAAAACATATTGAAGACTACTTAAATAATTACATTGCGGCTTATAAAAATGACGACTTAAAAGAGTATGGGAACAAAAATGAATACGAGAGAATAGACGTATTAAATCAAGAACTACGGGAAAAAGTTGAATCTTCAAAGAATAGTCTGAAGCAGTACATTGTTACAAAACTCAAGTATATGCCCACTATAGTAGATAACTATTTACAAAACAATGATTTTATCAGAGATATGAATATTAAACTTGCTTCTGACGAAGAAGTTGAATACCCACTGATAATATTTATACACGCAGATAGTGATGATTTGGACAGCATAAACCCTGATTGGGAAGAATTCTTTGATTATAAGTTTGTGTTAGACATGGATTGGTATCTTAATGAATATAATAAAAGTATTTCAAAGACTGTAGTAAGAGAAAGACGTAAGAAATTAGCACCGACACAACAAAAAGTCTATAATTACCTATTGCGTAATGCAAAGGCGGGTGTATTTGTGCTCTCACGAGAAGATTTAAAAAATTGTTTGCTGTTGTCTTCTAAAGATAAAACCCTAAATGAGTTAAGAGTACAGTACCGTGAGATTTTTAATATACCTACTGATTTTAACATTATCAGCTACAACAGGACAACCCAATTATACGACATTCATAAAGATATTTTGAAATATGAGCTTTGACCTTACGGTTAGGTTGAGCTTAATAAAATTTTACAAAATACAGCATTATTATAAATGCTGTATTTTTTTGTTCTGATTTATCCTTACCACGTCATTTTCGGAAGTTGGTAAGTTCATATATAGTAACCTATGCTCCATAAGCCCTAAAGAAGGGAGTAGAAGGAGAAAAATGCCTAAAAAACTAAAAAATATTGATTTACCAGAAACCTCTTCAACAGGGGATATTGTAACAAACGACTTTGATTTCTCAGGACACAAAGCTCCCGTACTGAGTACCGTCAGAACTCAGCTTAGAGAAGCCCTTGCACTTCATGAAAAAGGCTATACTCTGCCTTTAAGAACAGAATTTGATAGGTTAAGAATAGCCCTAAATTTGAATTTATATGGTGCTAAGGTAGAATTTGAGAATTGGGGAATGGAAGATGTTCCTGATCCGCAAAAACCACCTTCATATGATGAAGATACTAACTTGAAATTGGAAAAGTTCCGAAATAGTTCTACTCTTACGAGTGGAATTACTGAGGATGACTTTGATATTGAGGAAGAGGAATTTTTTGCGGGAGAAGATGACTTATTTGAAGATGAAGAAGTAAATTTCTCTGATACCATAAACCGTACAGAGAAAGAAAAACAGAGCTTACCCGAAGAAAATTACTATAGCCTATACGATTACACATCCGTAAAAAAACGTATTCCATACTACATCTACAAAAATGCAATTGGCTTAAATAATATGTTTATAAACAAAGGTTTCTTTGTAATAGACATAACAGGAAAGTGGATGCACGGACTTGGAGTATTAGGCTCTCTACATAAAGATAATATAAGAGAAGCTTTGCAAGAAATATTAAATCTTCATGTCGTTACTTTTGACATTGGCAAATTTATAAAATATGCACAAGTCTTTGGTTGTGATGTCTTTGTAGATTTACTGTTAGCTTCTGAGCAACAAGTAGAATGGTATGTTGACGGGTTAAGTTCCTTTTTCCCCATTTCTACTAATCGACAAAAAATTTCAAAATACAGTAGGCACGGACTGTCTTTAATCCCTAAAGCAAAAACCCGTAAATATTCTTTTACTGTATATTCAAAAGGTAAAGACTTGAGTTACAGATTAAAGAGAAATACATGGGCTTCGAAATATACTTATAACATAGGTTTTAAAGGGCAAGAATTAGCAGAACGTACACTCAGGCTTGAAGCAAAATTACATAAATTCCATGAATTGAGGGATTTGCTTGATATACCTGAAAAAAGATATGTTGTTAGCTTAACTGACGTTCTTAACTCGAAAGCCCCTGTTATGCTAAAAATGTTTGAATTATTTAGTGGGAAGCCTGAAGTATTATTGGAACGGCTATCTTGGCTATCAGACACTATAACTACACCTGAAGACAATTCTCTCAAGGATATTTGTATAGCTGAGTGGTTTGTAAACCTTCTGAGAGAAAATAACTTTGATATTCTTACAGTCCGTAGCCATATTCGTGTAGAGTATGCAAATGTTAAAGATTCTGAAATTGAAAAATTTAACCAATTAGCAAATATAAGAAAGAATATCTTAAATTACATTGTCTATAAAAAACCAAAGTCCACAACCATAATGTTGGATATATTAAGGCGTCTATACGACTATTACAGCACAGGCATGGGGGTGTCCCATGAATAAGAAAATAGCAGTAGATTTTGTGACAAATAATGACCCTGTAGTTAGTGATGTTGCTAATGCGCAGCTTATACAACTAATGACTACAATAACAAAAATTGGATTAAGGGTAGATAACCCTAATAGTAGTAGTATAATAGTAAAGGAGAATGAACATGGCTCAAAAAAAACCAAGTAAATGTATTGTCGTAGGATACGGCAGAAAAAGTAAGGAAGACAAGAATGCTAAAGGCATAAGTCTTAGTAATCAAAAAGAACGTTGCCAGGAATGGGCAAAACAAAAAGGTTGTCAGTTTGTTTACTTTGAAGATAACAATAGAACAGGTGATAACCTTAACAGGCAAGGCTACAAAGATATGGTTAATTTTGTTAAGCAGAACAAAGTTGAGTGTATTATAGTATGGAAACTTGACCGTCTGACAAGAAATATAGAAGATTACTACGGAACAATACAACCGTTTTTAAGAGAACATAATACCACGGTTGCAAGTGTTCAAGACCACTTTGATAGTATATTTGAAATAGAACCAATAATGTTAGCAGTTCTTATGGGTATGGGTGCACAGGAACTTAAGAATATTAAAGTCCGTACAAAATCAGTAATTGAACATAGAGCTAAAAGTGGTTATGCTCTTGGGAAAGCTCCTGTTGGTTATCTGAATGTAAGAACTAAAGACAAACAAGGTATTATCGTACCTGATGAGTCAAAGCGACATCATATAGTACACGCATTTGAGCTATATGCCACAGGATTATTCTCTATGGAAAGAGTCGGCACCGAATTAGCTAAAAGCGGCTTTATATCTTCTAATGGGCAACCCTACAAAAAGAAGCGTATAGAAGATATACTAAAGAACCCTATATATATGGGGAAGATAAATTATGAAGGCGAATTATATGACGGTAAACATGAAGCTATAGTATCCCCTGAATTGTTTTACAGGGTACAATTCATGTTCAAAGATTCTGGTAATAGAAGACCTAAAGGCGATATATACACATACTCAAACTTTATTAAGTGCGCAAAATGTGGTTATACTTATGTAGGAATAACTAAGCGTGGTGCACATAATAGCGACATCTACAAGTATTATCACTGCTCTGACTACCGTAATTTGCATTATGGAGAACACAATATCAGGGAGAACCTAATTGATGAAGCTATACAAGAAGTTATAGAGAGTTTTGATATTTCTGACAAAGAAATTAAAGCAATTAAGAAAGATATATACAGTGCCATTGAAGACTTAAGAACCTATGAGAAGAAGTCTATAGATGATTTAAAGAAACAATATGAGGATATTGTAGATACTATTGCAAATACTCTATTACAGAAGAATTCTGATGTAATAAGTAATGACACCTGCAAAGAGGCATTACATAAATTGGAAAAGCGTAAGCAAGCTATCCATAGCGAAATAATGAACTTGTCAGAAAGCTCCAGAGAAACTGTAAGACGTATTGACATACTGATAGACTTTGCTAACAGAATACCTGAACTGTATTTGAAAGCTACACTTGATGAGAAACGTCTAATATTAACTACAATAACAGAAGAAATAACATATAACGAAGATACAAATAAACTGACAGTCAAGCTGAACCCATTGTTTGAACACTTAAGACAGATTAAGTTACAGAATAAGGAGTCATTTTCTGCTGATTTAGAAACATTGAGTGGAACCCTTGAAAAGCGTTCAAACAGTGCAAGAGAGGCATTAAGGAATGACGAACAAAACCTTAGTAATGTCGTTATGATTGGAACCCGTAGAAGTGCTATAAATACTGAAATAGAGCCTTCTTTTGAAAGCTCTAAAAAACAAAATGTCGATGGCGGGACTTGAACCCGCAAGGATTTCTCCACACGCCCCTCAAACGTGCGCGTATACCGATTCCGCCACATCGACACATTTAAACATAACGGAATGTTCATATGCTATCACAAAAACTTTTTCGTTACAATTATTAATTTTTCATTGACAGAATCGTGAAAATATTGGAAAATATTCCCTGTAGGTTAGTTTGTGTATTAACTCAACTTATAGCTATCATAAAAGGAGTGATATTATGAAAGTTTCTGCTATATCGGAAAATCCGGCTGAAGAAAGTTTAAGACGTAATAGTTTTATACGTTTAAGTAACAGATACATGTCTGATGCTGAAGGTTCAAATCCGATTGAGCAAGCTCAAATGGCAAATAAAAAACCGGCTAAGCTAGGTATAGAAAATCTTCAGGAATTTACAATTTTCCCTAAACAAGTTATTGGCGGAAGAACGGTTATAACAGCATAAGTAATAGTTTTATAAGGTGCGTATTTGATGCACCTTATTTATTATTAAGAAGGAGTTAAGATGATATTAAAGATTTACCGTATGGCTCACAATAAGTTTGTGCCTGAGTATAAAACCGAAGGAGCTGCCGGCATGGATTTGTGTGCTGCGATTTCTGAACCGATAACACTCAAACCACTTGAAAGATATTTGATCCCCACAGGTCTGAAAATTGAACTTGAGCACGGTTATGAAGCTCAAATTCGTCCTCGTTCCGGGTTATCTATAAAGCACGGTATCAGCTTGATTAACTGTGTGGGAACTGTGGATGAAGATTATAGAGGAGAAGTTTGTGTCGGTGTCGTAAATCTTTCAAATGAAGAATACACAATTCAGCCTGATGAAAGAATTGCTCAAATGGTTATTGCCCGTGTGGAACAGGCTAAAATAGAAGTAGTAACGGAGCTATCTGAAACATCCAGAGGAGAAGGGGGATTCGGTTCTACAGGTAAGTTATAGTATATTTACGTAAAAAAGAAAGGTTTAAGTTATGAAAAACAAAGGTTTGATGATTTTGGGAACACTGGGCGCTATTATTATAGGAATTTTTGCTCCGCTAATTGCTTGGTTATGTAAAGATAATTTGGATGGCAGTGAAAAACCTGTTATTGCAACAATGTTAAATTTTGAAATTTCTTTACTGATTATCGGAGTTATATTAAACTTTATTCCTGTATTAGGCAGATTATTAAGTTTTGCACTTGTTGTAACTAATATTGTATATGCCATTATGGCATTTGTCGCGGCAAAAGACAATAAACCGCTTACTCCGCTTTCAATCTATGAATTCGTTAAGTAAGCAAATCTTCAAATATTTGACAATAAAAAAGACACCAAGTGGTGTCTTTTTTGTATTAAATTATAATCTTTGTCTAAAATTCCATATTGAACTTTTCGCCAATTAAAACTCCGCCACGATATTGTGCCCCGCCATACCCGTGTTCCATAGGCCTATCGAGTTTTTCATAATTATCTGCCGGTTGTGGAGTGAGACTTTGCGTTCTTTGTGTACTTTGACCGCCGTTTACACCCTGACTCGGGTTTATTGCCGGTAACCATGAACTGAATTTTTCTAATGCTGATACCATATGTTTATACCTTTTTAACTTTATCCATATATATAAAGTATTTTAAATAAAAAAAATTGCGTTATTTTATAAAATCTTTACAAAAGTTAATAAAGTCGCAAAATATGCTGTCAAACCTGCTATTTTACACTATTCTTCCACAAAAAGTTGAGTAAGTCATAAACTTTATATTTACCTTTAGAATACGATTTTAGAGCAACTTCGCATCCCTGACACGAGGTGAGTACGATTTTTGCGCCTGAATTCAGTATATTATTTCGTTTGTTTTTAAACAGACTTTTCATTATTTTTTGTTCTTTTATTTGGAAAAGTCCGTTCAGCCCGCAGCATTTATCAAAGTCTTTCATATGAACATATTCAAGATTTTCAGTATTATTTAATATCCAGTCAATGTCTTCCATGTTATTTATATTGCATGGCTTGTGAAATGTAGCTTTTATCGGAGTTTTAAGTTTTATCTTTAGTTGGTTTTCTCTTATATATTCGAAAATATTTTTGATTTTGATTTCTGATAAAAAGTTTTTATCTTCGTTATTTTCGCACCACTTTACGTAATCTTTGATGGTTTTTTCACAGCTGGCGCACGTTGTTACAATTTCTTTTATGTCGTATTTTTTTAATACGTTTATATATTTCTTAATTGATTGTCTATAACTAGCCAAATCACCTGAAGAAAACATCGAAATTCCGCAGCAAGGAAAGTTTGGGGTAATAACCTCGATTTCAAGTTTGTTTAACAATTTTACAACAGTTCTGTTGCCTTGCGCTTTAGCATTACAGCCACCAAAATAAATAACTTTTTTATTAAATTTTTTACTTTTCGCTTTAGGGCTAAAAATGTTTGCTATATCCGGCAAAATTCCGAAAAGCGTTGTCTTTTTAATGAATGACAGACACTTTTCTTTTAAGGAATTTTTAAAATATTCATGCTTTGCCGCAACAATAATATCAACGGCATCGATACCGCTCGGGCAGTATTTTGAACAGGCACCGCATTTGAGGCAAATATCAAGATAACGATTAATTACTGGTGTCATTTTAAGTTCGCCTCTTATTATACCTTTAAGCATAATAAATTGTCCCCTGGAAACGGTACAGTCATTTCCTGTAACCTGATATATCGGACATGCTTTCTGGCATAATCCGCATTTTGAACACTTATGTATATCTTCTTTAAAATCCTTTAAACATTTCATAATAACGTTATTATTAAGACAATTCCCTAATCATTTCTTGAGCTTCTTCGTTTTCAGGGAAAATGTCAACTACTTTATCCAAATATACAAGTGCACTATCATTTTCACCCAATGCTTGATAACATTTTGCAATATCCAACATAACCGAAATGCTTTGCGGCGATTTTTTATTGATTGCTGCAAATATATTTAATGCCTGCTCATAATCGCCAAGCTCGTAATATGTTAAAGCAAGAGTATTCATTGTTTCAATATCAGGATTTTGTTCCACGGCACGAACAAGATATCTTTTAGCTTCTTCATACTCTTTCCTTGCGTACAAAATCCTCCCTGCACAAAACAGAACATATTCATGATCAGGTTCAATTTTTATGGCTTTCATAATGTAATCATAGGCTTCGTCTTTCTGATTAAGAACCAGTTTATTTAGTGCCATGAAAACAAGAGCCAGTATATTATCCGGTTCAAGTTCCAGAGCTTCTGTATAATACCTTTCTGCTTCATTATTTTGAGATATTGAGTACAGATAATTGCCATATTCGAATAGGATTTCGAAATCGTTCGGTGCAAGTTTTAATGCTGTTTTAAACTCATCCTCTGCATAATCAAAGAGCCTTTTATTTAAGTATATAATTGCCAAATCTTTATGTGCTTTTGCGATATCAGGCTTCATCTTTATAACTTTTTTCAACATTCTCTCTGCAGTATCAGTATCACAAAGGTTTGACGAAAGGATTGCATATTGATGCATTGTTTCAGCTGTCATCTTATTTTTCAGGAGAATCTTTTCATATATTTCTTTAGCTTTGTTTAATTGATTCGTTTTAATATAAAGATTTGCCAATTTTTGAGCAGGAAGTATAAAAGATGGATTTATATAAACCATTCCTTCCAACATTGATATTGCTGTTTTATAATCCTTTACAGCTTCATAGCAAGTTACCAAATTATATTTATAAGTTTCTTTATTCGGACAAAGAAGTGACAATTGCTTGTAATGTTTTAAGGCACAATCATAATCTTTTATTTTGATTTCGGACATTGCAAGTGATGAAAGAAATCTTTCGTCTTCTTCCAGATCTGCCGCTTTTGTCAAGTATTCCACTGCTTTCTCATGATTTTGTTGTATTTGGTAGACAGAACCTATATTGAAATATGCCATGGCATTTTTGGGGTCAATGGCTAACACTTTATTGTATGTTTTAATTGCGTCATCCATTTTTCCTAAAGCCATTTGGCATGTTCCCAAGCTGTTTATGATTTCAACTTTATCAGGCGCTTTAGATAGGGCTGTTTCAAGCGCAGGAAGTGCAGCTTCAAAAGCTTTTGAATCCATAAGAGCAGTACCTTTGATAAAGTCATAGAGATATTCGTCAGGATTTATATTTGTTCCAAGTTCGGCATATTTTACTGTGTCTGCATAGTTTTTTTGCTTTAAAAGTAATAAGCAAAGGCTTTTGTATGCATCCTCATATTCGGGTCTTAGCTCTATTACTTTTATATAGTAGCTTTTAGCACCAATCTTATTCCCGATGTTTTCATAGCACTTTGCTAAATAAAAATTTGAAGTTGCATCATCCGGAGAATATTTGATAACAGATTCAAAATATTTGCATGCTTCGGACCATAATTCTAAGTTTACAAATGTCAAACCGGCCAGTTTGAGCAATTCTAAATCCTCGGGAGCTTCTTTCAAGGCTTCCTCAATCAAAACCTTGGCATTCTCAAATTCTTTGTTTCCAACTAATTCATTTATTTTATCAATATCAAACATCATTAAATCCTTTTATTAAGGTTAATTGATTATCCTCCAAAATAATTTTTCAACCCGGAAGTTAAATTTCTATTCTTACATAGTTTTTTGAGCTTTGAAATTGCTCTGTTTTCTATTTGACGGATTCGTTCTCTGGAAACACCGTAAATGGAACCTATTTCATCAAGAGTTTTTTTATTGCCATCGTTATTTAAACCAAATCTTAATATAAGAATATCCCGTTCTTTTTGGCTTAATTGTTCCAACATTACTTTAATATCATCAAGTAAATTCTCTTGAGACACTCTTGATTCAGGAGCAAGGGTTGATTCGTCAACGATATAATCTATTATCTTATTTGAGTCATCTTTTTGACCGGTTGGTGTGTCAATGCTGATAGTAGATTGGGTTGACTTAATAATTGAAGTTAGTTTAGCGACTGAAATACCAAGTTTATCAGCTATCTCTTGTTTTACAGGGATTCTGCCAAGTTCGGTCGTTAAATCCAAAGTGGCTTTCTTTATTTTATTAATTGATTCAATAAGATGTATCGGAAGTCTTATAATTCGAGCTTTATCAGCAATAGCCCGTGTTATTGACTGCTGAATCCACCATGTTGCATAGGTGGAAAATTTGTATCCCTTTGTGTAGTCAAACTTTTCGGTTGCACGGATTAGTCCCATATTACCTTCCTGAATTAAATCAAGAAAGGACAGCCCCCTGCCTATATATTTTTTTGCAATGCTTACTACAAGTCTTAAATTTGCATTAATTAAGACTTTTCTGGCAATTTCGCTTTGTGTTTCATATATTTTTTTAGCTACTTCAAGTTCTTCTTCTGCTGATAATAGCGGGATTTTACCAATCTGCTGTAAATATATCCGCACAGAATCATCTGAGTTAACTGAATTCAAGCTCTCTTGTGTTTTTGGTTCTTCTATTGAAATATTTTCTTCATCATCTAAATCATCAATAGGCTCAATATTATTAAAATCAATTCCTTCATCAGAGATTTCATCTGCCATTAAATTTAAATTATCCTTTTTTTTAGCCATTAGTGATTCCTCGTTATTTTTTTGAATTTAAACTTTGTTTTACGCTCTCAAATAATATTATAGCGGCTGCATTAGAAACATTCAGCGAATTAAAATTTGTTAACATTGGTATTTTAACTTTAAAATCTGCAAGTTTCAACAATGATTTTGAAATACCGGCATGTTCAGCTCCCATAATTAATGCAAAGTTCATACCGGTATAATCAATGTCATAGTAATTATCTTCCGCATGATGATCGGAAGCAATTACCCAGTAGTTGTTTTCTTTTAATTTTTGTACTGCATTAACAAGACTGTTAAGTTTTATTACAGAAATTTTGTTCACGGCACCGGCACTTGTCTTTTCTACTGTTGAGTTTATTAAAACTCCCCTCCTTGAAGGTATTATAATTCCTTTTACACCTGCACACACAGAAGAACGAATTATAGCGCCCAAATTATGGGAATCTTCTATACCATCTGCAATTACAATAGGTGCGTACGAATTTCTGTTTTCATTGATAAACTCATCCAAATCTTTATATGTAATTGGGGATACATGGGCTATAACACCTTGGTGTTGTGTATTGGGAACAAGTTGATTGAGTTTCTCTTTTTTTACAAATTGAAACACTATGTCTCTAGACTTTGCCAAAGATTTAATGGTCTCAATCTTATCATCATTATGGACATTTTCGGAAATTAAAATCTTGTTAAAATTCCTATTACAGTCTTCCAATGCTTCAATCACTGCATTTTTGCCGTAAATGTATGGCATCCCAGTCATAACAATCCTTTCATAAAATTTTTTATAATATCGTAGATATGGAGTATACAAATTTTTAATTTTATTGTACAATGAAAAAAAATAGGAAGAAATAGTAATGGGATTAAATTTTAGTAAGAAGATGATTGTGGGTGTGTCCGTAACCCCAGATATCGGAATTGAAGTGGCTCAAATTGACTATGAGAAACGCATATTAAAGAATTATGTTTCAAAACCTTTTCAGTTTGACACTCGACTGCAAGGTAATTTTGATTTAGACATATTCAAGGAAACTCTTTATGATGCTTTGGTAGAGGCAGGTATTCCTCAAGGCTCTGAAATAGTTTTAAATGTTCCGGCTTGTTTATTTGAAGTAAAAGATTGGCCAGCTTCGTTGGAAAAAGTGCAGGTCGTTAGTGCAATTGAGAGTGAGGTGTACGAATCACCTATATTTAGAGATAGCGCAGATGAAGTTATATACAGTTATGCGCATTTGCCGAATTCTACCGTACAGTTTAATAAATTCGTTTATACAGCAGCTCCAAAGAGTATAGTTATGGAGATGGCTGTTCAAATTCGTGATTTGAATTATAAATTGGTAGCTATTGATACATCTGTAAACTCAACTTTAAATGCATTAATTTATTCGGGCAGGGTTGATGTTTCTGCAAATATGTCTTGGGTTATGCTTCTTGTTGAGAATAACTGCTGCAGATTGATTTCAATGCTTGGCAGATCATATGTTGATTATAAGGAAGAAAAAATAAGTATAGGAAAAGTATTAGAAGAATCTGAAAATTATGAAATTGTAGTTAATGCAGTTTCTTCGCTCTTGGGCAGAATGCCATCTTCTTTACTTTACGTAATATCTAAAACTGATATAATCAGCGCTGAAGCTTTGGCTTCAAAATTATCTTATGGTGCGCCTATTGTTCATCAGGAAGTAAATTCTTATAATCAAACTCCATTTATAGATTTGGCATTTGATTTAGATCCTCAGAAATGTAGTCTTGCTTCACTGGATATAATAGGTGCAGCAATTAAGAAAAATTTTGGTTCAAATTCCTTGGCGCCTTTGAACTTGTTTAATGAAATGCTTGGAGATGTGTATTATAGTCAAACAAATCCGGTGTTTGCAGGAATCGAGCTTTCGGTTGGAAACATGTTTAAGTTCGGTATGGTTTTTGCTTTAATATTATTTGGATTTGTTTTGGCTGGTGTATATACGTTGAATAACGGTAGGGCGGAAAAGGAAGCGAGACTTAGCAAGCTTGATTCGGATATTGCAAGTATAACGCAATATTTGAAAGAGCATGAAGATATCTCTACTCAAGCATTTTCAGAGATAGATGAAATAAAAATAGGGCTTACCGGTAATAAAAATATATATTCTTATTATACAATTGTTGGAACAGAGATTCCGAAAAAGTTGTGGTTGACATCGCTCTCCCTTGGTAAGAATGTTTCTATTGAAGGCCAGGCTGATAATTTAGAAAGTGTTTACGGTTTCTTTAGAAATATAAAAGATTATGATCCAAGCTCACCTGTTAAATTACAGAAACTCGGACTTGCAGGAAAGTCTGGCGGAACAGGGTTCTCAGAAGTCGAAGGTGCTGATTTTGACACTGAGTCGATTTTAACAACTTTGAATGCTGACTTTTATGAATTCGTAATTTCTGACGTGGAGCCGTCTTCACAGAAAAAAGATAGCGGTAATAATGGTGGTAACGATAGTAATGAGGGTGCTCTGCCGAATTTAGAGCCTCTGGAATAGTAAATATAAGGAATGATTGATGAATAAGTATAGCAGATATTATGGTTTGATTTTATTCGTGGTTATTATGATTGTTGCTGGTTTCTTTGCTTACAAGACATTATCAACAACATGGAATGATGTACAAAGAATTGATTCAGAGCTTGTGCAAAAAGAACAAGAATATAATCAAAAACTTGAGCAAAAAAAGATTATTGATAAAAAATTAGCTCAAATCAAGACATCATCTGAGAGTGTGCAGAAAAAGATATATGCTCCGGTTGATTCTGATTTAGGCAATGACTCACTTTTCTTTACTCTATATAATGATGTGATAGAGATGGTTCATGCGAATGCCATTAAAATTAAATCTATGGAGTACACATATAATCCTGAGGGTGATCCTTTTGTCAAGTTTAGCAGGGATCTTTATTTTGTTTCTGAAATAGAATTAGAGCTTGTTTCTAATTATACTAATCTTGGTAAATTTATTCAGGAGGTTGTTCAGTATCCTTACTATATTATGATTGAAAATATTGACGTAAAACCTTATGCGAAAGATAAGAAGATTTTGTTATCTGATGTAAAATTGAAACTGTATGCACGCACATCTCCGGAATCGAATGATACAGTTGCTGATACAGAATCTAGTCAAGAAGTGTCAGAATAAAATGGTATAATTCCATCATAAAGAAAAGGCCTCCAAATCGGAGGCTAAATTTTGTAAGATGTAAGATAGTTATATAAGAGATGTTATTATGTAATTTCTTTATCTGAGTGCTTCAGTTTTAATATATTTTGCCGATTTTGCCACCACTCCATAGCAAACCCTAGTTAGTCTTGAATTCAGGGTGAGCATTGTTTTATATGATTCCGATGATTGTGACATAGCATAAAGCATGTTATCAGCTGAGACCCTTGAAACCAGTGAATCCGCTTCATGATTGTCAACTTTTTCCTGTGCATATTTTTCTACCAATAATTTGTCAATAAAATCTTTTGCTCCGATTGCCATATTTTGCTCTCCTAAATACTATTCTTTATACAATATTTAATTTTTGTTTTATATCTTATGTATATATAAAGTATTTATCTTTAAAAAAATTGCTCTTTTTTTAAAGATTGTTAAGAAATGTAAAGATGAATTTTAAAATAATCTGTTTTATTAACAATTTTATACATTGTAAAGTTTCTTAACATTACGCTTTAAAACAATATTTAAAAGTTATATAATGTTGGTGTATGTATATTGTAAAGAATCTAAAGGATTATGATTTGTCCCACAAGCAAAGGATTTTTGCGGGTTACATTAAGGATGCTGCCGATTCATTTGTATGTTACGAAAAAATTACAAATCGCTTGGCAATGCGTAAATACTTTGCTCCGGATAATAACTATGAAATTTATACGACAGCCATGGCTGATCCGGCTATGTTGACAAGAAGAGCAATGGCCGGTTAGGTAGTTATTTATTTTTTCTTTTTCTCGTGATATTCTTATTTACGAGGATATTATGAAAAGAGTTTTTTCAGTTATAATTATCATAACATTAATGTTACAAGGTTTTGTGTATGCAAAATCGAAGAAAACACAGATGCCAAGCATTAAGTTTTCAGGCTCAACTTATACACTGTTATATAGTGCAAAGAGTTCTGAGACCGGGGGGTATTTAAATGAATATTATAAGCCTCATCAGACATATGCAAGCTGGACGGACTTAATTGGTGTACATCATTACCCAAGGTCTTTTTATCCTATAGAACATGCAAAAGAATTTCGTGATTATTTGGGTAAAATGGGGGTATCTGGAAGTTTGGAAATTGATAATGATGATGACAGGGCATTATTATACTTTGTAATTATTGACAATAAAAAGTTGCCTATAATAATGGAGTTTAATATCTTTAAATATGAAAAAAGTCCGGTATGCGGGACGGTGGGGATTCAGTATGCAAAGAGATACCGATTGAATAGTCCTTTAGAAATCGAAAAGACAAAAAAAGAATTCGTTAAATCCGGGCTAAAATATATTAAAGCTATATACAAGACAAAGATTCCTGAAATAGTAAATGTTGATGCTGATAAGGGGGCTTATATATTAAAAGAGGCATCAATAGATGATATGGAAAATCTGGATTAATATGCTTGTGTACCAACAGTATTTAGGGTAATCTGATAGTTAGGTTAGATGTAGGGAGAGTTAATGAAGAAAAATATAATTATTGTAATCTGTGTAATTTTTGCGTTGATTTTTGGCAGAATGTTAATTACGCATATAAGTAAAATTAATACCGGAAAAGAAAGGAAGTCTGCAGCTATTCCCGCTGTTACGGTTGCTGAAGTTCAGGCTGATAATGTTCAACGACAGTTTGAAACCACGGCAAGAGTTGTTGCAAAGTATAGGGTCGAAGTTTTAGCAAGAATCAGCGGCTATTTAACAAAAAGTTATTTTAAAGAAGGTGATTATGTAAAAGCAGGTCAAGTCTTGTTTGAAATAGAACCGCAAGAATATAAGTATGCAGCAGAAAGAGCAAAAGCTAATCTTGATAATGCAAAAGCTCAGGCTGATTATTATAACAAACAGCTCGCCAGATATGAAGAGCTTGTTCGTCAAGATTATGTTGCCAAATCTGATTATGATAATATTTTGGCTCAAAAAAATGCATACAATGCACAGGCTGAAAGTGCAATGAGTGCATATAGAGATGCATTAAGGAATTTAAATTATACAAATATAAAAGCACCTGTTGACGGAAGGATTGGTATTATTGATGTAACCGTAGGGAACTATGTCACTTCAGCGAGCGGGCCTTTGACAACAATTAACAGTTCTGATCCTATGTATGTTACTTTCCCGCTGGATTCAAAAGATTTTGCAGAATTGGTTAAAGTAGATGGTGCTCCTAATGTAAACAGAGAAGTTGAATATGTATTTAATACTGGAGAAAAGTATAAGTTAAAAGGTGTACAGGATTTTCATGATAACGAAATTGACCAAAGCACAGGTACAATAACTCTTCGTGCAACATTTGATAATCCGAATGAAGAACTTATTCAAGGTGATTTTGGAAGGATAATAATATATTCTAACAACAAGGATAAGCTTCCGGTCGTACCTCAAAGTGCGACAATGGAAAATCAGGAAGGACTTTTTGTTTACGTTTTGGATGAAAATAATTTGCCGAGGATAAGTTATATAAAAACTATGGGGACATCAGGTACAAATTGGATTGTACGTGAGGGTGTAGATATCGGGGATAAAATTATCACTACTGGACTTCAAAAAGTTATTCCTGGTTCTAAAATCAGGATTGTGGGAAATGTACTTGATGATTCCGGTAAACATGACAAGCCGAATATATTTGTAAGAGTGTTTAATAAAATAAAAAGGGTTTTTAATAAGGAATAAACATGGCAGGCAATTTATTTATACGTAGACCGAAATTAGCAATAGTAATATCATTAGCAATAATCTTGGCAGGGATTATCTCATTAACGACATTGCCCTTGGAAGAGTACCCTTCCATAACACCACCTCAAGTTATTGTGAATGCTACTTACAGCGGAGCCAGTGCAGATGTAATTTCTTCAACGATAGCTTCGCCTGTAGAACTTCAGCTCAATGGTATTGAAGACATGCTTTATATGACTTCCGAATCAGATAATGGAGCATATAAGTTAACAATATATTTTGAGGTAGGTTCAGATCCGGATATGAACCTTGTAAATGTTCAAAATCAGCTGCAGTTGGTTATACCACGTTTACCAGAGGAGGTTCGGCGATACGGGTTGACGGTTCGTAAATCTACCGGTGGTGGTGGTTGTGTATTTATAGCACTAACTTCACCAAATGAGACTTACGATGCTCTTTATCTTGCAAATTATGCATCTTTAGCAATAAAAGATGAACTTGCCCGTACAAAAGGATGCGCCAGAGTCAGTGTATTCGGTGCCGGGGATTATTCAATGAGAATATGGTTAAAACCGGATAAAATGGCGAGTATGGGTGTGTCTACAACCGATATAAGTAATGCGATTTCTTCTCAAAACGTTCAAACGCCTGCCGGTAATATCGGAGTTGAACCAATGGATACACTTCAGATGATGAAGTTTACGCTTAGAACAAAAGGACGGTTTAAAACGGTAGAGGAGTTTGAAAATATTATTATAAAATCTAATGCTGACGGTTCCAGAGTCCGAGTGAAAGATGTGGCAAGAGTTGAATTAGGAGCTGAAAATTATTCTTCTCGATCTCTTATTGCAGGAAAGGATTCTGCGATAATAGCTGTAACCCAGCTTCCTGAAGCAAATACTATTGATCTTGTTAACAGAATAAATGCAAAAATGCAGAAACTTAGCAAAAAGTTTCCGAAGGATATGGAGTATCAAGTTCAGTATGATGTAACTGAATTTGTAAGGGAGTCAATTAAAGAAGTTGTAGAAGCTATTATTCTTGCAATAATTCTTGTGAGTGCAGTTACATATTTATTTTTAGGTACTGCAAGAGCCGCATTTATTCCTTTCTGTGCGATTCCGGTATCATTAATAGGCGTCTTTGTATTTATGGCCGGAATGGGATTTTCTATAAATTTGTTGATTTTATTTGGGTTAGTACTTGCAGTTGGTCTTGTAGTCGATGATGCTATAGTCGTATTGGAAAATACACAAAGACATATACAAGAAGGTAAGGATAGAAAAACTGCTACAGAAATTACTATGCAGGAAGTATTTGGAGCTGTTGTTGCCACTTCTCTCGTTCTAATGGCTGTATTTGTACCAGTCTCATTTTTAACCGGTATTACAGGACAAATGTACAGACAATTTGCTGTTTGTATCGCAACTTCTATAGGTTTATCTACACTGGTTGCTCTAACTCTCTCTCCTGCATTGTGTTCAATGATTCTAAAAGATAAGCTTGAAAAAACCGATTTTGAATTTATTCAAAAATTTGAAGATTGGTTTATGAGTATTAGAGATAAATATCTTAATATTGTTTATTATTTCGTAGTTCAGCCTAAGAAAACTCTGATAGTGATTGGTTGTGTAGTTGCTTTTATTTTGTTTATGTTTAAGATAACTCCATCAGGATTTTTGCCTGACGAAGACAGAGGTGCATTGTTTATACAAGTTAAGTTGCAAGACGGTGCTACATTATCTCGTTCAACAGAAGTTGTTAAGAAAATTTGTGCAGATGTCGAAAAAATAGAAGGTGTGCATTCGGTACTTTCTATCAACGGTTTTGATGGTGAAAATACCGCATTTGTAATCGTAAAATTAAACCCATGGCATGACAGGCGGTCAAAGAAAACCGGAATAAATTCCATTATGTCACAAGCCAATAAAATTGCATCTAAGTATACTGAAACCAGTATATTTGTTTCTCAACCCCCCGCAATTACCGGCATGGGAATGTTTGGAGGTCTGGAATATAGACTGTTGGATAAAGGGGATAGAAGTAATAATGAATTGTTTGAAGAAGCGCAAAAATTCATGCAGCAACTGCGACAAGATCCTTCTTTCTCAAGCGTTTATACCGCTTACACATCATCTTTGCCTCAGGTAACAATTAAAGTACTTGAAGATAAAGCTATGGCGCAAGGAGTTTCGATTCCTGAAATATATAACACATTAGCGGCACAGTTTGGCGCTACTTACATAAATGACTTTAACAAATTCGGTCGGGTTTATCGTGTATATATGCAGGCAGATGCTCCATATCGTGCTACCATGGATGATTTAAGTAAAATATATGTAAAAAATAATCAGGGGCGAATGCTTCCGATAACAACCGTCATATCCACAGAAGACTTAGTCGGACCGTACACAATTTATAGATTTAACTTGTATCCTTCAATTACAATAAATACATCAATGGCAGCCGGTATAAGTACAGGCACTGGTATGAAATCAATGGAGAATTTATCGGATAAAGTTTTACCCAAAGATATGGATTTTGCTTGGTCCGGAACCTCGTTGCAGGAACAGCAATCATCCGGGCAAATGGGGTCGATTCTTGTAATGGCATTAACTTTCGTATATTTGTTCTTAGTAGCTTTGTATGAAAGTTGGACATTACCATTGGCGGTTATGTTAATTTCGCCAATTGCATTGTCCGGGGCATTATTATTTCAATTCATAACAGGTTTAGCATTGGATGTTTATGCTCAGGTAGGATTGGTCATGTTAATAGGATTGAGTACTAAACAGGCGATTTTGATTGTTGAATTTGCAAAAGATGCAATGGAAAAACAAGGTATGCATTATATTGAAGCAGCAATGCAGGCAGCAAAATTACGATTTAGAGCAGTAATGATGACAAATATTGCATTTATTCTCGGTCTACTGCCGCTCGTATTTGCAAAAGGCGCAGGCGCAGGAAGCAGACATTCTATTGGTGTTTCCGTATTTGGTGGAATGCTTGCTGTTGCATTTGTGGGGAGTATTATGGTTCCTGCATTTTTCGTAGCCATTAATCTTATGAAGGAAAAACTTGCAGAAAAGGTAAACAAAAGGAACGACATTTAAATGAAAATAAAACAATTACTGATATCATTAATAATAACTTCTTTTGTGTTTAATCAGTCTGTCTTTGGGGCTTTTGGGAATAAAGATGCAGCCAAAGAGCTCGGCAATGATATACCCAAAGAAGAATTTCCTGAAAGTAAAGATGTGGAACCGAAAATTGAGGAATCTTCCGCAGAAGGCAGTATGCTTATAACCGGTAGTGTTGAAGAAGTTAATGATGTTAATCTTGATGACTGTTTAAGACTTGCGCTTGGTAATAATCCGAAAATTCAAGCTGCTATGCAGGATGTATTTGCTGCAAATGCCAGATTAAGACAGACATGGGCAAATTATTTTCCCCAATTTAGTTGGCAAACCGGATATACCAGGATTAGACAACTCCAATTATCCGACGTATTCAAGGAAAACCTTGTTTACAACTATTATTTGTTAGGTCAAATAAGTGCTTCTCAGATGCTTTACGATTTTGGTGTTACGCAAAACCAAGCAACAATAAACAAATTAGATAAAAAGGGTTATGAAATCGCACTTACTGCAACGGTTAATGATGTAGTTTGCGAGGTAAAAAAAGCATATTATAATTTGCAATATGCGCTTGAAGCTAAAAAAGTTGCTGAGGAAATGGTTGATCGATATGAATCTTTTTACAATCAAGCTAAGGCTTTTTATACCGCAGGAACATCACCTAAAGTTGATGTAACCATAGCGGAAGTTAATTTAAGCAATTCAAAGTTGATGCTGATTCAGGCTGAGCACGGTATTTCAATCGCTATGGCGAAACTAAGTAATACAATGGGGCTTCCATATGCAAGCAAATATAATGTTTCAGATAATCTAAAATACAATCCGTGTGAAATTACTTTAAATGAAGCAGTAGACATAGCAAGAACTTCCCGACCGGAATTTAAACTTGCAGATGTTAGGGTAGAAGAAGCACGACAAAATGTAAAACTATCTAAAAAAGCCTATTTCCCAAAATTGACAGTTGAAGGTCAATATCAAATTGGTGGTGCTCATCCTGCATCAAATTACGGTTACAATTTCGGTGGTTATTTAACTTTTCCGACAGTGAACGGAGCGTTGATAAAAAATCAAATCAAAGAAGCAAAGGCTTTGCATTATAAAGAACAGGCAACAGCGACAGGTACTAAAAATGATATTTATTATGAAATACAACAAGCATTCTATTCTATGCAGGAGAAGAAAAGTTCTATCCCTGTAGCCTTTTTAGGTTTAAAACAATCAAAAGAAAATTATGAGTTGTCGTATGGCAGATATAAAGTCGGAGTAGGTAATCCGGTTGAGCTAAAAGAGGCTCAGGTCCAATATCAGGATGCCATGCTTCAATACTATAATTCGTTATATCAATTCAATTCTGCGAGAGCGGAACTTGAGAAATTCATAGGTAAAAATCTTGTAGAAGGTGAAGTTCAACTCGATTTGGGCAATAAGAAGAAGAAAAAAAGTCGTTCGAAAAAGAAATAGACCATTTTAAGCAAGATGTGAACTGTGTAAATAAGAAAAATCTTTGTAATGAATTGTAAAAATAACACTCATTAGCCTTGAAATATATTAAAAAAGTCGCTATACTTAATTAGCTTAATCAATAACAGATTGTAACAATTTTGCCGAAATTTGTAACAAATAAGCAAATATAAAAATTTAAAATACTTATATAAAATATGTAGTACGTTAGTAAGGATTTGTGTCGTTGAAAGTTCAGCAATGTGAAAATAGTATACCGTCTAGAAATGATGTGTACGACCGAAAAATGAACCCAAACTTTAAATCAGGGCTTGGTGATGTTGCATTTAACGTTGCAGGAAATATAATGCAAGGAGTACAAAATAGCGGCTTTATTGCATCGTTTTTGATTCAAGACGGACTTGGTATGACTGCTCCTCGTGTAGGTACAGCATTTCTTCGTGATAAAGAGGTTACAGGCGAATATAACTTTCAGGAAGGTCGTGAAGTACTTTTGAGAGAAGGGCTTACAGGACCTATAATGATGGCTGTTGCGCCGGTAATGTTTCTTTTAACATCAAAATTCGGTAAATCTACTACAGTTAATTCCCAGCTAATTAAGCGTTTTGGGAACAATTTTAGAGAGATGATCTCTAAGCCGGAATTTAAGAAAGAACTATTGAATGATAAACAAGCCTTGCGCAGAGATTATTTGGAAAATAATCTCAGAAAGATGCTTGATAATACACTTGGTTCCAAGAATTACGGTGATAACGACATCAGGTCTATAATGGAATGTATTGAAAAGCTGGAGAATCCTCCGGAAAAACTTGATGTTAAGGGATTATTTAAGAAGAAAAATTACAAACGCGGCAAAATCAGAGAAATTGAACTTCATATTAACAATTTGCTTTATAAGAGTTCTTCTGATTTAACCATGTTGGATCGACTGAAAGTTGGCGAAGAAGATATGTCAAAGATTGCCTCTGATATAACGAAAAACAGAGCAGTTAATGAAAATTCAAAGGATGCAATAAGGACGTATTCAACAAAAGATGCAATTGAAGCATTGTTAAAATATAGTGACGATATTATTACTAATAATAAATACTTGTCTGACATAACCCCTGAAACAGCGGAATACTTTAGAGATAAGTCAATATCAAAGAGGATTATAGCAACTATTGCTACGATTGCTGCTACTTTAGGCGTTATGTCAGTTATCCCTAAAATATATGCAAAAAGTGATATTTCTCCGGGTGCCCGTACAGCTATGCAGTTAAAAGCGGCAGAAGAGAAAAAATCCGAAGAAGAAAATTTAACGGCAGGTAGTGGTGATAGTATTACGTTCAAAGGTAAAGGTGGTAAAGGGGGCGGAAATTGGCTCTCTAAACTGGGAAAATTCATCAGAAAACATCAAAATGAAAACTTCTCATCTGAATTAGAGTATGATGGTCACAATTTCACGAATACTTTATTCGCTGCATTATCAGTTGGCGGATTAATTATCCCTAGAGGTTTACGTGCTGTTAACCGTGCTCAAATCGATGAAAACGGCAAAAAAGACTATACAGAATTATATGAAATATTGATTCGTGATTTGGCATCCAGTCTCTCGGTAATTTTTGCCGTTCCAATGCTTACAAGAGCATTTGTAACATCTTATGAACATAAATCCGGATTTGTGCTAATGGATAAGAACAGAAATCAAACCAAAATTCAAAAGTTTTTGGATTTAATTAACCCATACAGTAAAACGCATGTTCTTACAAATAAAGAGTTGGAATCACTATATTTTGGTGTAGATTCTAACGAAAAAATGCTCAATTTCTGCAAATACATAGATGAAAATAATGGTGATTTGCAGAAGATATTTGCAAAATCCGAAACTTCCGGCGAGGTATTCAATGAAAAAACACTGAAGCTTTCAGATATAGAAAAACTTACTAAAAAAGAAAAGAATACAAAAATAATTGATTTCTTTGAAAAAATGGGAAAAGAGTCTGGTGAAAGCAAAGCAAAATTCAATGAAGCTATAAAGAAAATGATGCAAGGTTCTGAACTTAAGGCAAAAGGTAATAAATTATTATCATTTGTTAAAGGTTTGAATTCTATGCCCGCATTTATTACAACATTTGCTATTTCACCGATAATACTTGGCTGGTTTATACCTAGAATGACTTACGCAAATACAAGACGTATCCATGCAAAGAAAGAGCGTGAAGCAAAGAATAAAGTTAATACCGCAGCGTAAATCACAGATAGCTTGACAGTATTGATTTGACGTAATTTTGCGTTTCTTTATACGGAGGGACTCCGTCATATCTGTCAACAGCGTTAGGTCCTGCGTTGTATGCAGCGAGTGCTAATATGATATTTCCGTTGTATTTGTTAAGCATGGATTTTAAATACTTAACTCCGCCTTCGATATTTTGTTCCGGATCCATAGGGTTTGTAACGCCTAATCC
>JAEEXX010000001.1 GCA_016287985.1 Candidatus Gastranaerophilales bacterium | reverse complement strand
TGGGGAAGTTTACTTTCAATATTGATATTCCCTGATTCCAGTGCTCTTAACCTATTTTGAATATCCAGCAGTGTAGAATTTTCTGTCATATTGGATAAATCAATCATTCCGACTTCCAGCCATAAATGTTGATTAACAGCTTGTTTTATTTCTTTTATATAATATGAAATTCTTTCAATTAAAAACACAATCTGTTGTGTTTCCAAAGAAGAAGTTTGTTTGGATAATTCTTCTATTTGCGGTTCATTCAATCCTGTAAGTTCAGGAAGCAAATCTTTTGTGCAAGTTTTTGTTATAAGAAGATTTTTGAAATATTCATTCAGATTTGTAAGAATTTGTAAGGGTTCATTTCCTGAATTATAAACTTCATTCAATATTTCAATGGCTTTAGATGGTGAAGATGAAATAATTTTATCTGCAAGTTTAAAAAGTATATCAAAAGAAATTCTTCCCAGAATCGAGTTAACATCATTCACATCAATCTCTTTTGAAGTACCTAGTATGCTTAATTGGTCAAGCAACGATAGGCTATCTCTCATTCCTCCTGCCGAATTTTTAGCAATTGCAAAAAGTGCATCATCGGATATTTTTATATTCTCTTTTTGAGATATAGTTTTTAAATGTTTAACGATATCATCTGTTGTAATTCTTCTAAAATCAAATCTTTGGCAGCGGCTTTTAATGGTGTCTAAAACTTTATGAACTTCTGTTGTTGCAAGTATAAAAATTACATTTTCCGGAGGTTCTTCAAGTGTTTTCAATAGAGCATTGAAAGCATGGTTAGTAAGCATATGAACTTCGTCAATTATATAAATTTTGTATTTGCCGTTAACAGGGACGTATTGAACTTTTTCAAGAATATTTTGGGCATCTTCTACTTTTCTGTTACTTGCAGCATCAATTTCAATTACATCTATTGGAATAGAATTTGTAATATCCTTACAACTTTCGCATTCTCCGCAAGGATGAATTGTAGGCCCATTTTTGCAGTTTAAGGATTTTGCCAGAATTCTGGCAGTAGAAGTCTTACCTGTACCTCTTGGGCCTGTAAAAAGATATGCATGAGAAATTTTCCCCAACTCAATAGCACCCGTCAAGGTTTTTTTAATATGCTCCTGCCCGACTAAATCTTCTAATGTTTGCGGACGATATTTTCTGTATAATGGTATATAATTCCCGCTCATCAACTATAGTTTATCATAAAATCAGTTTTTTAGATACTGTTTTACAACGTTATCAGGTTCAAATAATCTCCCGTTTATCAAGTTATCTTCCGCATCATATATACAGAATGCCGAAATCTTTCCATCCTTGTAGAATGTTTTCTCAGCACCTGTAAAGTTCTTTTCACTATCATAAAGATACTTGGTAAATTCTTTGGGTTCATTTGTGGAGCCTATATATTCACATTCTGTCATAATATGGCCGTCTTCAACAAATATTTTTTCCATGTCTACACCTTCTTTAGTGTAATCATATTTTGTCAGGAGCGATATATTATCTTTTTCATATAACTCATTTAGTTCTTCTACCATAGTTCTGTCGCTGTTATATTTTTTCCATATAGTGGTTGTTTCACATAAATCCTCGTTTTTTTCAAGCGTTTCAATAGAGGTTATATGACCTTCTCTATCAAGAGAAGTACATTCATAAGGTATAGTAGAACCTTCTTTGTATTTAAATTGTTTTTGTCTGAAGATTGCATTATTTGAATCATAGTCCGTATATATTTCTGACACTAAAATATTATCTTCATATGTATATTCATGCTTTTCATGCCAAGAATCATTATCATTATATTCTTTTTCAATGCAATTCCCTGCATCGTCATATTTGTAATAATATTCCTGAGATGGTTTTTTGTTTTCATCAAATCGTATGCAGCTTGTTAATTCTTTCTTGCTGTTAAATTTTTCGGTACTGTATAACTTACCTTTTTCGTACGTATTGGCGGTGCAATTACCGTTTTTATCAAAGATAAAATCAATATATTCGTTACTTTTTGGCATTCTCACGGAAAATAGTTCGTCTTCATTCAATTTCCATTTTGCAAAAATCGATTTTCGCTTTAATAGGTACGAGAATTCACAATCATTGTAATTGAACTTTATACATTTTGTATTAAAACCGGATTTTGTTATTTCAGGGCTTATATTCATTTTCTTGAGCAGATTGTTAATCGAATTTTCAAAATTTTGATAATTAATTTCTTTTACTAACTCTGATGAAACCAGCTCATCATAGTTGTATTGCAGCGGTTTGGGATTTGGTCTTGCCCATAAATTGTAATCCTCTATGTTTCCTTTATAACTATATCTGTATCTGTTGCAAAATTCTTCAAAGATGCCATGAGGGTTATCAACTTTAATTATCTCCGTTCCGGTTGTAATTTCAGGGGGGACATCCTGAATAAATACAGGTTCTGAATCTTTAATTTCTTTTTGAACTTCCGGTTCAAAAGGATTTGGACGTGTTTTTGATTTTGGTATACCAGAGCTCTCTTCATTTATTTTTTCTCCGGTAGTTTCTGGAACTTTTTCAATATCAGATTCAGAGTGTTCGCCCGAGGTCTTTGTTTCGGTAAGTTTGTCTTTGCTACTTCCTTCTGATGGTCTTTCAGGTGCTTTGTCTTTTATTTCACCGGCTTGTTTTTCGTTTTTCTCCCATAATTTTTTCCAGCCGTCTTTAATACGTTCGCCAAATTTTTTCTCTGTCCCGTCTGTGCTTTTACCCTTTGAATAACAAATAGCACCGACAGTTATTATAGTTGCAGCTAAAATTCCACTTATGGTCAGAATTATTCTTTTTGTTTTTTTCTTTTTATTGTCAAAAACATCTCCGTTAGGACTTCTTTCAAAATCGTCACTAAGATAGTATGGAGTGTTATTTAGTTCCTTTTCCGGAATGACTTGACTTATGTTATCTGTGCTGTTTATTGGTTCTATCATATTAAATAGCCTATTTCTTAAACCTTTTGTATACATAAAACACCAAAATAAAAAATTTGCTAGTATGAACAATTGAAACAAATAAAATTTTGTAATATTATCAAACCTATGCGGAGAGTTTTAATTTTATTTTTATTGTTTGTTATCACGATATTGCCTTCAATGGCTTTTGAATTAATACTTCCGAAAGACAAAAAGACTATATCTAATACGGAATACGCTTTTTTTGTCGGGCATGCGTCTAATAATGAGAGTATAACAATTAACGATGAAAAAGTTTTTACTGCGCAAAACGGAGCATTTGCACATTCCGTAAAATTGAGAAACGGTGAAAATAGAATTGCCGTGAAATCCAGTTATGATTTTAATCCAAAGATTTATAAAATTTATAAAAACGAAATTAAAAATATTTATAAGCCGAAATTAGTTGAGTTAACTCCGGCATTATATAAAGTATTAAAAGATAATACTCCATTAAGAAAAACACCTGAAGATTATGGAATGAATCGCATGTCGCATTTGTTTGAAGGAACAAAACTTATAGTAGACGGAGAAAAAAACGGATTTTACAGGGTATTTTTATCAAAGAATAAAACAGGCTGGGTTGCAAAAGATTCTGTAGAAGCAATTCCCGAGGAAGAAAATGCCCCGAAATTTATAACAATGAAAAGTGAGACATTCAAAAATGCATCAATTCATACTTTGGAATTCACGGAAAAATTACCCTATACAATAGATGAAAATTCTGATGAAATACTTTTTAAAGTATATAATCCTCAAGCTGCAGAGGATTCAGTTTATACTGTAAATATTAAGAAGCCCCAAAAGTATTTTTATAAAACTGTCTCTTCGAACGGAACATATGTATTTAAAGTAAATGCTTTGCCTTATGTTGAGAATGCGCTGGAAGGATTAAATATATTTGTAGATCCGGGACATGGTGGGACAGAACTTGGCGCAATCGGTTGTTTGGGTGATAAGGAAAAAGATATAAATCTCAAAATTGCGCTTGAGTTAAAAAATCTTCTTGAGCTTATGGGTGCAAATGTTTATATGAGCAGAGAAGTTGACGGATTTGTGTCACTTGACGACAGGGTTAAGATGGCAAGAGAAAATGGCAGTAATATATTTGTAAGTATACATTTGAATTCTATACCCGATATAAAAATGGATATACACAAAAACAGAGGAACAAGTGTATATTATTACAATCCGAATTCGAAACAGCTTGCCGAGTCTGTTTTAGATTCAATAACTACAGGAATAAATACAAGGAATGACGGAGTCAGAACAGCGAGTTTCGCTGTTATACGTCCTACGGATTATGTGGGAATATTGGTTGAGACGGCTTATATGACAAATCCTTTGGATTCAGTTTTATATAGAGGCGAAAATTTCCCCAGAGAGACAGCTAAGGCTATTTCTGAAGGGATTTTAAACTACGTTAATCCTTGCAAGTAGGTTTATTTCAAACAAAAGGAAAGTCTTGCAAATTGTGCAAGACTCAAAAATATACATTTACCCCACATACTTTATAACATACAAATATTATTCATGTCAAGTGCTTAATTTTTTGGTCATTGCAGAAAAAAGTTTATTTATTATAATCATCGTAAGATGAGTATTATCCAAAAATCACAAAAAGCTCTGGAATACGACAAAATTTTAAGGGAACTGTCCAATTTCGCTAAGACGGAACAGTCAAAAAAACTGTGTCTTGATTTGACGCCTTATGTAAAAGTTGAAGATATCCAAAATGAACTTGTCTATACTCGGGAAGCAAAGACTTTGCTTGATTATGCAAAAGATATTCCGATAGAAAGAGTTCAAAATTTTTCCGAATTAAAGCTGAAACACGAATATTACAAGGAAGAAGAACTTGTAGATATTGCAAAGACAATGAGAACTTTTAGGTTGGTTAGAAACTTTATTAAAGAAAATCTTCCTTATGAAACAAATTTGGCAAAGCTTTCAGAAATCATTTATACTAACAAAGAGCTGGAAGATAGAATATTTGATACTTTTGATGAAAACTATACAGTAAAACGTGATGCAAATAAAGAACTTGCCGGATTATATTCTTCCCTTCGTGATACAGAAATTGCTTTAAAACAAAAAGTTCAAGATTTAATGAATTCTGCTGAATTCCAATCTCATTTACAAGAAAATATATATACTATGAGAGAGGACAGAATTGTTTTTCAGGTAAAAGCTTCAGATAAAAGCAAGGTATCAGGGATTGTTCACGATGTTTCCGCAACAAACAAGACTTTCTATATAGAGCCCTCACAAATAGTTCCTTTAAATAATAAAATACGTGAACTAAAAACCAAGATTTATGCGGAAGTTATAAGGATTTTAACTGTTTTTACAAACGAAATCCGTCATGAATTAGGGCAGCTTATAAAAGCTGAAAGGATTGTTGCAAAAATAGATTTAATATTTGCCAAAGCGAGATATGCAGTCAAAACAGAAGCTGTAGAACCTTATATTACGGATAAAAAGATTATTAAAATTGATTTGATGCGCCATCCGCTTTTGATAAATAGGGTTGAACATATTGTTGAAAACGATTTTTCAATCGGTGATGGATATAATTCAATTATTATAACTGGTTCAAATACCGGCGGTAAGACGGTTACGCTGAAAACCGTCGGACTTTTTATTCTTATGATGAAGTCAGGCATGTTTCTTCCTTGTGCAGAAGCTCATATATATCCGTTTGAAAAAATTCTTGCGGATATTGGTGATGAACAAAGTATTTTACAGAGTTTATCTACATTCTCTTCACATATGAAAAACCTTGTTGATATTTTGAATATTTCGGATTCGGATACTATAGTCTTTATTGATGAAATGTGTGCCGGAACTGATCCTCAAGAAGGAGCTATACTTGCGGAAGTTATATTGAAAGCTTTAGCGAAAAAGAAAGTTTGTTCTGTTATAACAACTCACTATGGGGAATTAAAGACTTTGGAATTCTCTGATTCTTATTTCAAAAATGCCAGTGTTGAATTTGATACTGAAACACTGAAACCTACTTATAAATTAATTATTGGGATTCCCGGATTAAGCAATGCAATATCAATATCCGCTAATTTAGGTCTTGATGAAAATCTTGTATGGGAAGCAAAAGGTTTGTTGATTACGCAGAGAGATAATTCAAGTCTTGCGGTTGAAAAACTTCATGATACACAATTGATGTTGGATAATAATTTGAAAAATGCTGCACGGCTAAATGAGGAGGCGGAAGAATTAAAAAATCATTACGAAAAAGAGCTTTCGCAACATAAAAAAGATAAGAAAAAAACATTAAAGGTTATAAAAGACAAATTTGAAGGGCAATTGGATAGTGCCAAAGAGGAAATAAAAGAGATTTTGAACGAATTGCGTCAAGAAAAATCCGAAAAAATTGCAAGACGTTCGTACGAAAGGCTGGCGAATCTGGAGCAGAACTTTAGAGAAGATTTGACTTCGTATGAAGAAGCCGAAACTTATGTTAATTTGGATTGGAATAATGTTAAAGTGAATGATATTGCTATGCTTAAAGAACTTAATCAACAGGTGAAGATATTATCCTTACCGGATAAAAATGACACCTTATTTATCCAAATGGGCATGATTAAAACTAAGGTGAATAAAAACAGACTGGCAGTTTATAATCAAAATTTAGCAAAGAAAATTAACCTGCCAAAATATCCTGACACACCTTTTAAGTTAAAAAAGTACGATATTTCAAATAAGTTAGATTTAAGAGGGGAAAGGGTGGAAGATGCGCTTGATAAACTTGAGTCATATCTTGATAAAGCCAGCCTTGCAAACCTCACACCCGTATACATAATACATGGTCATGGAACAGGAGCATTAAAATCCGCTGTTAGAGATTTTGTTTCCACTTCTCCATATGTTGCCAAATATCGTGCGGGCGAAGATACCGAAGGCGGTGACGGTGTCTGCGTTATTGATATAAAATAAAATGAACAGATTCTTTTATATTAGCCGTAGTCGGGTATTTATAATTGCTGTAAAGATATATTCTGTCTATTGTATTATTCTTAAGTTCATTTTTTTCTCGACTCATTTCAATTTTATTTAAAACAGTTTTTCATATTTTGCATTTTCTATTTTCATTCTTCTTTTTGTAATATAATAAAAACAGGTAAAATAAAAAGGAGAGCATATAATGGTTCAGAATTTTAGTGCGGGACAAAAAACAAGACAAGCCGTAATTTTGTTCTTGAAAGGTTCAGCTACGCCTGTCGTTATGTATTTTGATAATCCACAGGCTGTTTATGCGGAATTAAAACAGCTTATGAAAAGTCCAACTCCTGTTCTTGTTGAAAAAGAACCTATTGGCCCGATTAAAAAGTTTTGTTTCGTATCTACTCAAATGGCAGGACTTGTTTTACAGGAAGAACCGTATCAATAAAAGTTAATAGGAGGAAAGTTAATACGTTAATAAGTTCTTATTAACCTTATTCTTATTCACTTATTAACTTAAAAGACCATGCATAAAGTAGAAATTGAAGACATAGAACTTGAACCGAATAAAACTCTGCACTATTCATTTGACGATTATATAGAAGAGCTTGAATGTGCTCTGAAAGCAGAGCTTGATTTAAAATCTCTGGGGGATTTTATTGAAGTCACAGGACATGCCAAAGGCAAAATTAAGCTAATTTGTGACAGATGTCTAAACGAATTTACACAAAATCTTGATATTGATATAGAAGAAACTTATGCTAAACAATCACTTCAAGACGAGTACGGACAAGAAGTTGAGCTTCAAAGAGGACAGTTTATTACAGACCTAAACGGAGAAAAAGAAATAGATATTTATGACTTATTGTATCAATCTGTAATATTATCTTTACCAAATAAAAAGGTTTGTGGTATAAATTGTAAAGAAGGAATGTTTGTATCGGATGAAGATATAAAAGTTCACGATGATAGAATGGATGTATTTAAGACTATCAAAATTGAACGAAAAGATTAATTTACAAGCATTTTGGAAGTGTATTACGGTAATTATTAACCCGAAATATAAGTATAATACAATTTAAGAAAGGTATAGGAAAAATGGCAGTACCAAAGAAAAGAACAGGGCACAGTGCTCAAGGAAAAAGAAGAAGTAATTGGAAAGCAACTAAGCCGGCTTTAACAACTTGTCCTAATTGCGGGCAAAAAATGCTAGCACACACAGTTTGTACAGCATGCGGTCAATACAAAGGCAAAGTTGTTTCAAGAAAAGCAGAAGGTTTTGTTGACGGTAATGAAGTAAAAGAAGCAAAGAAAGCTCCTGCAAAGAAGACTGCTGCTAAAAAGTCAACGAAAAAAGTTAAAGAAGAAAAAGCTGTAGAAGCTGCAGAAGAAACAAAAGTCGAAGAAACTCCGGCTGAAGAAACAAAAGAAGAAAAAACAGAGGAATAAAATGTTAATAAGAGCAAAGTTAATAAGTTAATAAGTTTCTTATTAACTTAACTCTTATTTACTTATTAACATAAAAAGGGGATAGAGTTAAATGACCAGAATAGCTGTTGATGCGATGGGGGGGGATTATGCTCCGTTTGAAATAGTAGCAGGAGCAGTGTGGGCTGCAGCAGAATATGGTGTGGCGATAGAGCTTGTTGGTAAACAAGACAGAATAGAAGAATGTCTTGATAAAATTCAGCAAGAAGGCTTTTTGTCACCGTGCGGTAAAGCCGGAAGAAGCAGAAGAGTCAGAATTGATGTAAAATCGCTCGATATAAAAGTTACACATGCTTCAGAAGTTATTGAAATGGGCGAAGCCCCCGGGCAGGCTATACGTAAAAAGAAAAATTCTTCGATTGTTCTGACAGTTAATTCTGTTGCAACAGGTAGTTCTGATGCACTTGTTGCTGCCGGTTCAACAGGTGCTGCAATGGCATCAAGTTTGTTCGGACTCGGAAGAATCCCCGGTATAGACAGACCTGCAATAGCCGTCACTCTTCCGACTATGAGAAAACCTATTGTCGTAATTGACGGCGGTGCTAACAGTAACTGTACTCCTCAAATGCTTAAACAATTTGCTATTATGGGACAAACTTTTTCAAGAAGTGTTTTAGGAATAGAAAATCCAAGAATCGGTGTTTTAAATATCGGAGAAGAAGCCGGTAAGGGAAATGAACTTGCTCAGCAAACATATGCACTTTTGGAGGAAGAGAAAGAAAAATTTAATTTCATGGGAAATGTTGAGGGCAGAGAATTATTCCTCAATGTTTGTGACGTTGTAGTTTGCGACGGTTTCGTAGGTAATGTCGTTTTAAAAGTTACAGAAGGAACTGCATCATTACTTTTAAAAATGATAAAGAATGAATTTAAGTCAGATATTTTGGGTATGATAATCGGCACTCTTGCTAAACCGTTTATGAAAAGAATCCATGAAAAAATAAACTATGAAGAATTTGGCGGCATGCTTCTTTTGGGAGTTAAGGGTATCACAGTTATTTCTCACGGAAGAAGTAAAGCATATGCAATTAAAAATGCTGTTAGAGTGGCAAAAGAAGCTGTAGAAACCTGCGTTAATAATAAGATTGCAGACAGTATTGCATAAGGAGCTAAGAGAATGATAAAAGGTGCGATACCGTTAAAAATTGCGGGTATTGGATATAGTGTACCGAGTACTGTTGTTACAAACGATGATTTAACAAAGTTATATGAAACGTCGGATGAATGGATTTACACAAGAACCGGTATAAGAGAACGTAGACTTGTTTCTGGGAATGAAACAGCCATAGATTTAGGTGAGACGGCCTCTCGTGATGCTATTGAAAAAGCAGGGCTAAATCCTGATGAATTGGATATGATTATTGCGGCTTCTTCAACTCCGGTTGAAATGTATTCAATGAGTTGCTGTATTCAAAAGAGACTTGGGGTTACAAAACCCATTCCGGCATTTGATATTTCTGCTGCATGTTCAGGTTTGATATATGGACTTAGTATTGCAAGGGGTTTGATTGCTTCCGGCATGTATAAAAATATACTTATTGTCGCAACTGATAATAATTCAAAACACTTGGATTGGTCAGACAGAGGAACTTCTATTCTTTTTGGTGATGGTGCAGGAGCGGTTGTGGTTACAGCTTCTAAAGATGGTACAGATGATATTATTGCACTTGACATTCAAGCAGATGGAAAACAAGGAGGTCTTATTGAACTTCATTTCGATGGGGATAATTGTCCTCTAGTCAAGCCTAATGATAAACGTGAACCTAAAATCCAGATGAATGGGAAAGGGGTTTATACTTTTGTTGTTAAACTTCTTCCTAATTATGTTGATGAGCTTATAAAAAATGCAGGGTTAAAATCGGAAAATATTGATTATATGGTTCCTCACCAGGCTAATATTAGAATTATTAGAGCAGTTCAAGAGCGTATAGGAATTTCTGACGAAAAAGTTATCACTAATTTAGAATATTACGGAAATACTTCCGCTGCATCCATACCGATTGCGCTTGTAGAAGGGGTTAGAAACGGGCAGATGAAGTTAAATTCAAATGTTCTTCTATGTGGTTTTGGTGCCGGCATGACCTGGGGCGGCGCAATTGTACGTTTGAGAGAAGGTATTTGTTAATAAACAATATCTGATTTGTTATTAACCTTTGAACCTGTCATTAAAAGGTTTTCTTATATTTTTTACAGTTACCTTCTTTTGGTTGTCTGTGTAATCAATATTTATTTCCTGCTTGCTGTTGTATCGCCTAATTCTTGCCACATCGCTATTTTCGGTGAATATGCAGTCAATCATTTCAAAACCAATGTCTTTATTATCTTTACCTTCAATAAATCTTACCGGTTTATAATTATGAACGTTTCTGAAAAGAGTTTTAAATGACTTGCCATTTCCGGAGAATTCAGAAAAATTATTAACGACGTTACCTTCTGATAAATGAATTATAATATACTTATTACTATTTTTTTCGTCAAAGATTGTAATACTGGTTTTCAAGCGATTTTCTGGCCTTACAACAGGTTCGATTTTAACTCTTAATCTTCCGGTTGTTTTATCATGCTCCATAATCCTGGATACGGAATACTTTCTGTCTGTATAATCTGAATTGTAGTAATAATCTCTTATAACATCATTGTCAAAATCACGAATAAAAAGCAGTGTGCCATCCGGTTTATAGTAATGTTCACCATTTATTTCATCAATATTAAAATTATATTCAGGCATTGTAATCGGAGCTACATTATTTAGAATTCTGACCACTTCAACGATTTGCGCAATATCATAATCATATTTTGGTCTTTCAAGAATCCGACTGTATGTTGCAATTTCGCCGGCAGAAGTATTTGTGACAGATTTCATAGGATTTGAAAGCTGTTCAATTTCTGTAGTTTCAGTGATCTCTATATCACTAATTTTTGAATTTAAATTTTTATACACTAGGAATCCTTAACACTAATAATCATTATAAAACATTTTTTTAGAAAAATTTGCTATTTTTTTCATGTTTTCCGTTGTTTTGTAAATAATTCTTTACATTATCTGATATTGAAATGTTTTGTAAAAGCATGTTAGATCTGTTCAAAGCGCCGATGTTAGTCGCTTCTTGTAGTAAATCTCTGTTTGTTGTTATTTGCATTGCTTCATGAATTTCATTTTGTTTATCATTTTTAGAATCGATTTTTCTTATTACAGAATCAATATCCGACGTTGTATTAACTGCATATTTATCTGCAATTTTTTTAACGGAAGCTCCTGCAGGGAGTCTATACAACCATTGTGCAGAATATTTATCATTGGTAGAAAGTGCAGCATTTCCATATTGATGCGGAGTATACATAATGTCTTCTTTGTATGGGCTGTGGCCAAGACCTATTGCATGACCGATTTCGTGCAATATAGTATGATAAACTTCAACTTCATTATCGTATTCTTTATGTATTCTTCCATCAGTAAGTCCTATAGAAACTTCCGCACCATAAAGTCTTCCTTGCGAATCCCAATTAAAATAACAATGCCCCAGAGCTTTTCTATCAACACGTTTCCAATCAACATTAATATTTGATTCTAACAAAACACTTGTTACCTTGAACTGTAATTTTCCTCCGGTTGCTGCTGACCATGCAGAAAAAGCGTCCATAACCATTTTTCTGTATTTATGGTCTTCTCCTGTTTTGGTATAGAATTTCATTGGCGCAATATATACAATGAGAGGATTCATTGACCATCTCATTATATTACCGCTTTTAACACTGCCATTTAAATAAGTCTTGGGCATACTAATAATATAGCATATTTTGTTATTTTTTTTAATGTTTTAACTCATATATAGTATAATATGCATATGGATAACTTGGAGCAGGTTAAAAAAGCTGTAGAAATTGAAGTCAAACACCGTTATATTAATATTAACGGGAAAACTCGTTCATTTTCGTCGTTTATTTGCTCTGTTCTGAGAAAAGAAATTAAACTTCATTCCGATAATCCAAAATGGAGAGTTTTGCTTGAACATTTTGAGCATTATCCGATGGAAACTGCACCATCCAGAAAAAAATCATTAGAAAGGCTAGTTTCTGTTATTAAGTCTGAATATATGACTTCAAAAAATGCGGAAGAAAAAGTTGACAGTAAAAAACCGATTTATCAAGCGGATGTTATGTATATTAAAGGAGTCGGGCCTAAAATATCATATTTACTGAATAAATTGGGAATATATACTGCAAATGACTTGTTGTATTACTTCCCTAGAAAACATGTTGATTATTCAGTCAGAACTAAAATTCGGGATCTGCAAGTGGGGCAGGATACAACGATTTTTGGCCGAATAAAATCTGTAGAAGCATTTACTACAAAGAATAAGTTGGGGGTTATAAAGGTTCGTATAGCAGATGGCTCCGGAAGTATATACTTGAATTTCTTTTCTGCGAAATCCTCTAAGTATGTTATGGAACGTATGAAATCTAATTTCCCGAAAAATTCAGGAATTATGGTTTCGGGAACGGTTAAGTTAAATTCATATGACGGGAATTTGACTCTTGATAAACCTACATATTCAATTATGGATGACGATTCACTTGCTTCTTCTAATTTGAATATGGCAAGAATCGTTCCAATTTATACGGTTAGCGAAAACCTCAACATAAAGACTTTACGAAAAGCTATATATAATGTGCTTGAAATTTACGGTTCTGAAATTGAAACTGTTTTGCCCGAATATCTGATAAAAAAATATAATTTGATGGAAAAATCAGAGGCACTTAAACAAATACATTTCCCGGATGATAAAGAAAAGTTGGATATTGCCAGATATACACTTGTTTTCGAAGAATTTTTTCTGATTCAACTCAGACTGGCATTATTAAGAGAAGAAAATAATAAAAACCTTCAATCTATTCCTCTTAATATCAAAAAAGATGGGCTTGTTATGAAATTCATTGATTCACTGCCTTTTAAGCTTACCGGTGCACAGCAAAGGGCTATGAATGAGATTTTAAACGATTTAAATTCAACAAAGCCAATGCAAAGACTTCTTCAAGGGGATGTAGGAAGTGGAAAAACTGTCGTTGCAACAATCATGCTTCTCGCTGCAGTTGAAAACGGTTATCAGGCTGCTATTATGGCACCCACAGAAATATTGGCGCAGCAGCATTATAATAACATGACTAAATGGTTATCACCTTTGGGTATTCGGGTTGAACTCTTTTTGGGAAGTATCGGAAAGAGAAAACGGTCTGTTTCAGAAACTAATTTAAGAAACGGGCAGGTCGATATTGCAATTGGAACGCATGCCCTAATTCAAGAGGGTATTGATTTTGCGAATCTCGGAGCGATTGTAATTGATGAACAACATAGATTTGGTGTAAAACAACGACTAGCATTAAGGAAAAAATCCCAAAATCCGCAAATCTTAACTATGACGGCAACCCCGATTCCGAGAACACTTGCAATTACAATGAATGGTGATTTGGATTTAACAATAATTGATGAAATGCCCGAGGGAAGAAAGCCAATTTTAACTTCAATTGTTAATTCAAGAAAACAAATTGCAAATCTTATACGAAGAGAAGTTAATGCAGGCAGACAAGCTTATATAGTTTACCCCCTTATTGATGAAAGTGAAACGCTTTCTGCAAAGGCTGCTACTAAAGAACGTGAAATATGGCAGAATGAAGTTTTCCCTGAATTTCGAATTGGACTTTTGCATGGAAAACTTAAAAATGATGAAAAAGAAGATGTAATGAATAAGTTTAAAAATAAAGAGTATGATATTCTTGTTTCTACAACAGTTGTAGAAGTAGGGGTTGATGTTCCAAATGCAACGGTAATAGTTATAGAAAATGCTGAACGATTTGGACTTTCGCAGTTGCATCAGTTGAGGGGAAGAGTAGGCAGAAGTGATTTACAGTCATATTGTATACTTTCATCGTCAACAAAATCACAGGACACAAAAGCAAGACTGGATATTATGACAAAGACGAATGATGGATTTGTTATTGCTGAAAAAGATTTACAGATAAGAGGTCCCGGTGAGTTCTTGGGAACTCGTCAAAGCGGATTGCCTGATATGATAATAGGAGATATTGTTAACGATTCGAAAATCCTTGAAATTGCCAGATATGAAGCAATTAACTTCGTTAAAAAATATAATATTGATGACTTCCAAATTTTAAAAGAAGCAAAAAGCTTAAATTTTAATGGTGAAATATTTAATTCTTAGTTTAAATTAATAGAGATAATACTATTCCGAGAGTTAAAAATGTGGAAAAATATATCATTAAATTTCTCGATTGATACATTCTCATCATGAAAGATGTTTCTTGACGTTCTTCCAGCCTTTTCCAGTTTTCCATGGGGAAATGATACCATCGTTTCTCTGGTACGGTTTCAGGATTCTCGGAAAATAGTTTAAGGGATTGATATAAATCTACGGCTAAAGGAATTGTTAAAAAAGTTAAAAATACTTGCCAGTCGGCTATGTCAAAAATGCACAACAGTACAACTGTACTATATGCAAAGATTAGTAACCATTTCAAAATAATTAATGATTCAAGCTGAGAATTAAATCTGTTTGATATGGTTTTTTTGCCTTCATTTGTATCAAAGTCATAGTCCATGACGGTGTGTATGTATAAGAGGACTATAGTCATTATCATGGATGGGATTGACAAAATGAATACTTCATTTGAATAACTTTCGGTCATTGAATAATAAACTCCGCCAAAAAGCACCGGGCCGTACGTTAACCCTACTGCAAATTCAGACAGGCATATTCTTGATAAAAACGGATATAAAAGTCCGATTATTCCGCCAATAACTGCAAAATATATAACTCCGATTCCGCATTTTAAATATAAAAATAATCCTATTATTGTTGAAATAGAAAAGTAAATTGATATTATGAAAATAACTTGTTTTTCTGTTAATGCTCCGCTAACCAAATATCTGCATTTTGTTTTTTGTGAATTTTGTAAATATGTTTTTTTATCAAAATCTACACTTTTCATTAAATATTTATAGTCAATCAAATCATCCATGAGGTTAGTTCCTAAATGTGCAAAACAAATTCCTATTAAAGTGAGAATTCCGTAAAAGATATTCCCTGAATCTGATATCGAATACATAAAAACAATTAACCAAGATAATATAGACATCGGTAAAGAAAAAATTCTTGAACACTCAAAAATACAAAACAGTTTTCTAAACATTAAACTCTCCTTATTCATAACCATTATATCAAATAGTTTGAGTTAAGTGATTATACACTTTATTTAACAGTTGTTAATCGGTATCATTTATTGATTCAATATTTATTAATGTGAATTTAGCCATATTTGAAATTTCTGACTTTATATTATTTATATCATGGCGGGAATTAGTTTTTCCAATTAACGCAAATTCACATTCAGACACTCTCCAAACATGCAGTTCTTCAAATTTAATTTTAGCAGCCAAATTTTCTTGTACTTCATGTTTTAAGTCTTCTGTTTCCGTATCCAAAAGTATTATCGTTGTCGATTTAATAAGCCGGAATGCCCAAAAACAAATTACAATTCCACCTATAAAACCTACGATTGGGTCTAGAAAATTCCAGCCTAAGTATTTTGCCGCAAACAACGCTCCTATGGCGAATACAGAAGTCATTAAATCAGCAAGGATATGTAAGTATGCAGCTTTAAAATTGTAATCTTTGCTGTGATTGTGATTACAATGTTCATGCTCATTTTCGTGCATAATTATTATACATAACAAATTGACAAAAAAACCTATAATAGCAATTAGTATGGCTTCATTTAATCCTATTCTCAGTGGATTTAAAAAACGTTCAAATGATTCTGCAATTATAAAAATTCCGGTTATACCTAAAAGAATTGAACTCGTGAATCCGGATAGCACACCGAATTTCCCTGTGCCAAATACAAATGATGTTGTATCCGAAAATCTCCTAATAAATACATATGTCAAGAATGTAAGAGAAAGAGCAAGGGCGTGAGTTCCCATATGCCAGCCGTCTGCAAAAAGCGCCATAGAATGACTCAAATATCCTGCAATAATTTCTGCAACCATTGTTATAAGAGTTAATATTATAACTATAAGAGTCTTTTTTTCTGCATTTAATTCATTCATATATTTTATTCCTATCATATTTAAGGATAGTCTTGATTAAACGGGTTGTCAATTATTTAAAATTCCATGATAAAATACTTATATAAACGTAGTACTAAGAAGGCAAATATGATAAAATTCGGAACAGATGGCTGGAGAGCTGTTTTAAATGAAGAATTTAACGATGCAAATGTAGAAAAAGTTACGCTTGCAATCGGTAAATATGTTTTTGATACATACGGGAAAGATAAGCAAATAATCATAGGTTATGATTCCAGAAATGAATCTGATGGTTATGCAAAAAAATCTGCTGATATTCTCGCTTCAAAAGGATGTTTGACAATTTTGTCATCAAAAGTTGTCCCGACTCCTGTGTTAGCATATAATGCTAAATTTAGAAATGCATGTGCTATTATGTTTACTGCATCACATAATCCTCCGGAATATCTGGGAATGAAATTTATTCCGGATTATGCAGGCCCTGCAACATCCGAGATAACAGAAGAGATTATGGCAAATTTAGATCTAGAGTTTGCGGCATTTAGTAAAAAGAACAAAGTAACTAATGCGGATTTTGGCGGTGCTTATTTTGCCCATATTAAAAAATTAATTGATTTTAAAAAGATAAAAACGCTAAAATCGAAAATTTTATATGATGGATTTTATTCTGCATCGATAGGATATTTTGACAAAATATTAAAGGATAACGGCATAAAATTTGATACAATGAGAATGGAGCTTGATCCGTATTTTGGCGGTTTAATGCCGGATCCTAAGCCTAAATATCTTCAACAATTAGTTGAGGAAATAAATTCAAGGCACGATACTATAGGACTTGCCAATGACGGAGATGCAGACCGATTTGGTGTAATTGATGAAAACGGATACTTTGTACCCCCGGATGTCGTAATAACGATTATACTAAAATACCTAATTAAAAAAGGATTTAAAGGAAGTGTAGTAAAAACAGTTGGTTCAAGTATCTTAATTGATGAGACAGCTGAGAAACTTGGTATTGAGGTTATTGAAACACCAGTAGGATTTAAATATATTGGTGAAATGATGCGTCAAAATGAAGTTATAATAGGTGGTGAAGAATCAGGTGGACTGAGTATTCATGGGCATATTCCGGAAAAAGATGGTATTTTAGCAAATCTGTTGTTACTTGAAGCTGTGGCAGACAGCGGATTAACATTGGAAGAATTGCACCAGCAGGCATATGAATTTGTTGGGTGTAAGTTTTATACCGACAGAATTGATTTGAAGAAAAGTAATTCTGATGAAATAACTAAGATTGTGGAAGTATTTAAGAATACAAATCCTTTATGTGGATATGAGGTTACAGATACCAATTTGAAAGATGGTGTGAAACTTATGTTGGGCGCAAGAACAAAGGTACTTGTTCGTCCGAGCGGAACAGAGCCAATACTAAGAATATATCTGGAAACTGATAATAAAGTTAAATTACAGGATTTGAAAAAAATGATAAGTTCTTTTATTGAAGAAATAAAGTAGAGTTTACATAATAAGAAAAATATTATAGAATTATATATTATAAAGAGAGGATATAAAATGCCAAACAGTGATGCTACGCCTGTAGAAGTTATAATATTAACCGAAAACAGTGATATTAAAGGAACAGTTTATGTGTCAAAAGGAGTTGCGGCAAATCGTCAATTAACCGAACTTTTGAATGACAGTAACAGAAGATTTTTAGCGGTAACAAATGCGGAAATTTACGCAAAGAATTCTAATCAGCCACCCAAAAGATATGAATTTTTGGAACTCCACATGGATTCAATATTAATGGTTCATCCGATTTCTCAATCTTTATTTAAGGATGCTCCAAGGTCGCAGGAAGAAGATATAGCAAGATTCAGGGAACTGAGAGCAAAATTGAATCAAACAAAACCATTTTAATGATTTTAAAAAAGGGGATTCTTAATGAATTCCCTTTTTAACATAAAATATGTTATTCACATCTACCTCCCCCTTGGGGAGGATAGAATTTCAATATCCGTAAGGATATTAGAAATTCTTGGAGAGGGTTTTATTAATTTAATTGCCACTTTCTTTTATCGAAAAGAAAGTGGCGTAAAGAAACTCCCGAGCTAAACTGCGCTCATTAATCAATTGTACGGCTCAACATAAAGCTCGCAAACTCAGGCGTTACACGCCTTCGAACATGCTCGCTCTGTTGTTGTTTCGCCTACATTGATTATTCGCTCCGTTATGCTCGGAGAGGGGGTAAAATTAAGGAGTGAGTACATGAAAGTAATACGAGCGTGTGGCGCAATCACGGTAGCGTGTGTAAGCGATTCGGCGCAGCCGAAATAAAACCACAGCCGAGTGAAACGAGGATGTGGAATACATTTCGGTGATTTCTTTTCTTTTGTGTGTATTTTCTTTTCTTTACATCCGAAATAAAGAAAAGAAAATACACGTAACAATAACATATTTTATGTAAAAAGACTATATATAATAATAACACCATCATAGTGCATTAGAACAATTTTTATGCATATTTTGGCTTACTTGAAAGTAATATTCATTAAGGCTATAATTTTCTTATGAGCAAAATTCGGAAGCTTTTATTTTTTGATAAGAAGAAAACGTTGGAAATGATATCTTTTTTAAATAATGATGCCGGAAGTGCATATATTAACGGCATTATGTTTAATCCGTTGATATTGTTGCATCATTTGCTGCCGCTCAGGTTTAAATATTTACCGGAGTCTTACGTATTGCGTGAAAAAAGTGAGATTAAAGGTCTGATTACCTTAGCCCCGAATAAAAGCAGGCAAAAAAAAGTTGAAATAAAAAAACTTTTCTTTGAAGAAAATTCTTATGAGGAAGCTGCAGAATTGGTTCAGTACGCTGTTTCTAAATATAAAGCTATGGGTGCATCATCTGTTTTAGTTAAAGTAGATGATTATTTGCCCGAATTAATTTCTATGTTTGTTTCAAAATGCGGATTCAGTCAAATTTCATACGAGAGACTTTGGCGAATAACAAAATTTCCGGAACCGATATATGACAAAAGAGAATTTAGGCATTTTAGAAATTCTGATGCACAGGTTTTGGCAAATATTTATAATGACTCTTTGTTACCGCATTTCCGCCCTCTTTTGAGTATAGAAGCAACAGAATTCAGAGAGGATATATTTAAAGGACTTTCTTATATAAGTGAATATAAATACACCATCATTGATAAAAAAACACGTAATATAACCGGCTGCATTATTATACAAACCTCAGATAATGAAAATTATATTGTGGATATTATTCAAAATAGCTGGGCAAACCTTGATATAAACGAAATTTTAAGTTATGCAATTGCGAAAATAAAACGCAGAAATAAAAAATTCGGCTTATTTGTCAGAACGAAAAAATATACCAATATTGGTGAAGTAAATGACAAAATATATATGGATAATGGATTCGAATGTGTACAAACCCAAAATGTTCTGACAAATTCATCTGCAAAGGTATTAAAAGTAGAAGAGAAAACCGGTAAATATACCGCAATCGGGGATTTTTGCCCTAATAGTGTCATGCCAACTTAGATTATTCCCATTTTGCAGAAAAATTTATATCCTGATTATTAACAAAACTTGTTACAACAAAGGAAGTTTCTATTTGACCGTACCTGCCCAATTTGTCTGTAATTTCTTTGCATTCTTCCATTGTTTTAGCGCAGAATTTTACCATAAAATCATTTTTGCCCGTTATCCGTAAAACTTCCATAACTTGAGGATATTTTTTTAATATATCAACAAGCATTTGTTCTTTAGGAATATATGCATCCGCACATTTCCATAATGTTATTGCGGTTATTGGAAAACCAATTTTTTCATTATTGAGTTTAACGGTATATTTTTCTATTATTTCCATTTCTTCCAGTTTTTGCACACGCTCTTTTACGGAAGAAGATGTCATACCGATTTTTTGTCCTATTTCTGTGTAAGACATTCTGGCATTTTCCTGTAGCAAACCAAGAATTTTTAATGATATATCATCAATATTAAAGGTACCCTTAAAATTTTGCATAAATTTACAAAAATCCCTTAAATTTTATTTCAAATTTTATCTAATACCTTAATTATAATATGAACAAAATGATTTGGTTGCGTTTAAATAATGATAACAAAATGGTCGTGTGTGAAAGTGTAAAAAGAAAGGAGTTCATATGATTAATACGAACTTTCATGTCACAATGCAATCAGACACTTCAAAATACAATGAAACAAAAGTTAAGTACATTTTTCCAATGCAGTCGAATTATAATCAAACATTTCGAGCAGCAGCAATTAAGGCCGAGTTGCTTGACGAATTCGCTAAATCCGATAAAAATAGAGTTCGTGAACTACCGTCCTTTGCAAATATCAACCTAATGGGAAAATGCAACTTAAAGTGTTTCTTTTGTATAGGAAATGAATTGAAACAAATAGCTGAACGTGTTGGTAAAAATATAAATAAGGTTTCCCAATTAGATTTACACTTCAAAGAATGGAGAAATTTTCTTCCTTTTTTAGAACAGACAAAAAACGAGGGGATTGAAAAACTTTATTTGACCGGTATGGATACAGATCCTGCGATTTATAAATATCTTTTAGAATTGGTTGAATATCTTAAGAGTATGGGATTTAAAGTCGGAATAAGAACAAACGGATATTATCAAACAGAAGACATGGATAAGGTTTTATCTGCTTTTAATGATGAAATTTCATATTCGATACATTCATTTAAACCTGAAATAAATAAAAAAATCATTGGAACTGAAAGAATGCCTGACTGGGAAAAGATTATACCAGCAAGCGGTGATAATGTGCGTATAGCAACAGTTGTGACAAGATACAATAAAGATGATGTTTTAGATACGATACATGAACTTTCAAAGTATCCTAACGTGAAATACATACAACTTCGTGCTATTTGTGCGGACATAAATAAAGAACAGTACGAAGAAGATATAAAAGCCTTTGAAGATTTATTGCAAGAAATTGATTCGAAATTTCCAAAGGTAGATATGTTTAAAGGTTATCCGATATATGAGATTTACGGCAAGAGAGTAAGTTTGTGGCATGCACTCAAAGTAACAATAAATTCAAATAATTATTTTACAGACGGAACAATTACAAATAGTTATTTTGTTACGGAAGGATATTCAAAATCTAATTTATTAAAGTAATGAAAGGAGTATTTATGAAGATTAGTATTATAGACACAACACAAAGCGGAAATTTTAATTCAAAAACACAAAATACATTTAAAGCAAGAATTGCCTCTGAATCGATTAAAGCAATAGAAGGTTGTTTAGATGAAAATTGTAAAATCGGATGCTTAAGAAATTTTATAAAATCAATAGGAGAAACCGGTGATAAAGACACTCTGTTAAAATTAAATTTTACAAAATTGCATCCTAATGATCATATAAGATTACAAACAGAAAAATCTTTAGTAAGTAATCCAAAATTTAATAACGAAGAAATTAGTTTTAATGCTATATTTCCAATCGTAAACGATAAAGTATTAGGATTATGCAAAGCATCAAAAGAGAATTGTGAAAATTTAGTCAAAAATGCCGAAAAATACTTGTTAAAAGGATTAGCTGAAAAATATGAAATAACCCCGCAGGAGCTTCTTAAAAAATTCAACGTTAACGACAACTATTGGATACAACTTGCAAATGAAATATAGAAGATAGCAAAAACTATTTTTACGGGTTTTTATAAATAATGTACAAAATTATGAGGTAACAAAATGCAGATTTGTGCAATCAAAGGTTATGACAATATAAAAAATAACAACAGTTTATCATTTAAAGAACTTAGAATGGCTGATATTCAAAGACAATTAGCAAGAAGAGAAATTGCTCCCAAAAATCCTGATGATATTTTATGGCATAAAATAGTAAAGGAAAAGTTTTTTCAGAATCGTAAGTTAACATTGGCAGAAAGTGTTAAAGCATATCTTGATAAATTTGTATATGATAAGAGAATAAACACGTATTATAAAGATTTTTTTACAAGAATGGGGCGAGTAAGAAGAGATGCTCCGTGGCATGATACATATACAAAAATAGTTTGGGTCTCTCCGGCACGACTTGCGGCAAGCTGTATGTTTGACAAAGATTATACGGATAATCCCGAATACCTGCGTAAAAATTTATGTGACCTTGCTGCAAATCCTAACGTAGATGTGAGTGAATATTGCTTAGACGAAAGTGGTACTTTTACTTCAGAAATTGCTTGCAAGTTATTGAAAGATTATCAAGAACGCAAATACAGCGGACGACCGTTAGATGATTCAAAGCTGAGTATAGCAAACGATTTTATCAAAACTGCTGTTCAAAAGGAAGACTACAACTCAGCATCAAGAGACTTGTATAAGATTTTGGAAAATAATAAAGAATTTTCCGAAGGAATGTATGACATAATTAATATGTTAATGGAACATAAAAGTTTTGATCCAAATTATATTGACAATTATTATGACTCTCGTTTCGATAAATTGCAGCGATACGAAGGTTTATTTGTGCCAACACCTGCTTTAGCATATCGAATAGTCAATTATGAAGCTGATATGAAAGAAAAGATGAAAAATAATATTCCTGATAATGCTCATTTCTTTGAAAAATTATGCTCCCATCCCGATTTCGATTTGTCTAAAGCAACCGAAAAAATGGGATTAGATTTAAAAAATACTGATGACATGTATAATAACTTCAGTAATTGGGAAAAATGCAGAAAATAAGGAGGGAAAATTATGCAAGTCAACAAAATTGACAACCAAATATTTCAAAGTCATCAAATTACTTCAAAAGAAATGAGAATCTTACAAACAGCATTAAAAAATAATAAAGTATTTTTGTATGACGTTGATACAACACACGGGTTTATGGACCAACTAATATTAAAGCGCAATGATGGTATAACAGACGGATTCCCTGTTATAGGTGCTGATAAAATTATTCCCGCATTATTAAAAATTAAGGAAATTTTTCTAAATAAACTGCCAAAGTTGGAAACTGTTGATGCACACAAATTTTCCGACCCTGAAATAAAATTCTTCAAATTTGTTTCCGATATCCACAGCGAAAAAGGAACTTTAGGAGCGGAAAAAATACCTGAAACAGTTTTTGAAACTCCAAAATATCTTATTGAAGTAGAGCCTGAAAAAGATGATGTACCGACTGTTTTTGAGATTCAAAACGCAATTGCGAATAAAGAAATTATACGTGTTGAAAAAAATGAAATTGATGTTTTGAAATATGGCAATGGAAATACAGGAAAAGTTGAAGAAAACAAAAAGGGAATACAATTGTTTGAAAACCTAAAGAGAGCAGGAGCAGAAATTGCACTTGTTTATGGTGTTGCAGAGGAATATTGTGTTAAAGCCGCTGTCGCTGCATGCAAACGTTTCGGGATTATCCCAATTGTAATTGAAGATGCAGTTAAAGATGCAGGAGAACAAGCATTGAAAAATAGTAATGACTTGGTTTATAATGATGTAGCGACTATCACTACAAATATTATAGAAAAACAATTAGCAACATAAAAGGAATATGTACGTTCAAGGAATACAAACAACTAACAATATTAATTTGTATTATCGCAAGAATACAAGCAGTATAACATTTTGCCAAACAAGTTGCCAGGTGACAAAACCACAATATATTGAACTGGTTAATAAATACCTCAAGGCTTTTTCTGTAGAAGCAGAACATTACAAAAAAGAAGGAAATTCGATACTCCAACCATCTGTGATACCTTTAGCGATTTTACAAAATATTGCACAAAACGAAATAGGTAAAATGCAAAAATTCCCAGCCGAACATAAACTTCTTATTGTAACAGGAAGAATTGGCGGAGGAAAAACAACTTTTGTTCGACAAAATAATTTGGAAGAATTATTTTATGCACCTGATGCTGATGAAATAAAACCTCAATTACCGCAATACAATGAACGTGGTGCAGGTTATGTTCATGATGCCAGCTGGACAATAAATATAACTAACTTGAACGAAGCTTTAAAAAGGGGTATTAATACAATAGTCCAAACCGCAACGACAATTGATAATCTTGATAATATTATAGATGAAGCCAGAGATCATAAATATAATGACATCGTACTTATACATATTGACACGGATGAAGATATTGCAATTAAAAGAGCGTTAGAAAGGGGGAAAACAACGGGAAGGACAGTTGACCCTAATGTTATAAAAGAACGCACTTATATTGATAAAATTGTTCAAGCATTCGAAAATCCGAATCGAGGACTTAGTCAGATTTTTGTTTATAATAATAATGGTAACTCGCCGGTTCAAGTAAAAAATATTAATCTTAATTCCTGGCCGCAAATACTTACATATGTTACGGAATCTGATGATTAATTCCCATAGAGATTTTTTCTGAATGATTTAATTTTTTCTATTTCTTCAGAATAGTTATTATTCAATAATTTATTCAAATTCTCAGTCAGAGAATCGAGTGCGGTTTCAATATTCTCTTTGTTCATGTTGACCATATCAGCGGCCATTTGTGTATTTGAAAGTGCAAGTCTCGTTGTATCTCTGAATCCTGATGCAGCCAAAGTTTGTGCTAATTTATTATTTTTAATATTCTCACAAAGAGCTTGAGCAATAACCATAGGCATATGAGAAATAAGTGCAACCGCAATGTCGTGTTCTTCCGGAGTTGTAATAACAACCTCTGCTCCCATCTCTTCAATTACAGCTTCAAGTTTTTCCTGCTTGTCGCTAATTTCCCCGTTAATTGGTGTAATTACCCATTTCGCACCTTTAAAGAGTCCAGGAAAAGAGCTTTCCCATCCGCTATTTTCTGTTCCTGCCATTGGGTGTGACGGAATAAAACAATATTTATAAGTTTTCTTTGAAACAAACCCCTTTATGCTGCATACGTCAGTAACTATGGTGTTTTCAGTAACATATTTTTCCAATTTATCCAGCACAGATAATGTTACAGACATAGGGGTGCAAACAAAAACAATGTCGCAATCTGATAATGTTTTGTAATCATCAGATATATTTATTTCTTTAACACTCCTCGAGACTCCGACAAGCTCATATGTACCAAGCTCTTTCAGTTTCTTAAAAATAGAACCGCCTATAAGTCCTAAACCGATTACTCCTATTTTCATATCAAATCCTTATGATTAAATTTCTTTTTCCCTTCAACATAATCTTTCACAATATCTCCGTTTCCTTGGAGAGTGTATTTATATATTGTTAAACCTTCTAATCCTACAGGGCCTCTTGCATGAGTTTTGTTGGTTGAAATTCCAACTTCTGCTCCAAACCCGTATCTAAATCCGTCAGCAAATCTTGTGGAAACATTATGATATACTCCTGCTGAATCAACAGTATTCATAAATATTTCCGCATTCTCTCGGGATTCTGTAATTATAGAATCTGTATGACCTGATGAGAATTCATTTATATGTTCTATAGCTTCTTCAAGTGATTTAACCGTTTTAACAGCAAGAATTTTATCCGAGTATTCTTTATGCCAGCTTTCCGGAGTATATGTCAGTTCAATTTCAGCTTTTTTTAGTTCATTAAGCAACTCATCTTTTTGCGCAAATTTTTCGTGAATAAGCAATGTTTCAACAGAATTACAAGCACTTGGGTATTGAGTTTTAGCATCAATTATTATATTTTTTGCCTTATTATAATCTGCGGATTCGTCAACAAATATATGGCAAATTCCGTCGGCATGTCCTAATACCGGTATTTTTGTATTTTCTTTAACAAATTGTACAAGTTTATTTCCGCCTCTGGGAATAATTAAGTCAATATACTTGTCCTGCTTAAGCATTTCTGCAACGTCATCCCTTGTATAAATTTGGGTTAAAACATTTTTAGGAAAACTCCCAATAGAGTCTAAAGATTTTTGAATAATATCCATAATCGCAATATTCGTATTTTTAGATTCTTTACCGCCTTTTAAAATTACGGCATTTGAAGATTTAATGGCAAGCGCAGAGATTTGTGAAATAACATCAGGTCTCGCCTCAAAAATGACCCCCAGGACTCCTATTGGACAGGATTTCTTAGTAAGGATTAAACCTGTATCGAGACTCCTTTGGAGCAAAATTTTTCCAATCGGGTCATCAAGTTCATATATATCAATAATTCCTTGAATCATATCTCGCATTTTGTTTTCATCAAGCTTAAGTCTATTATAAACGGATTGAGTTAATTCTCCGCTTTTTAATGCTTCTTTTGCTTTTTCAAGGTCAAGTTTGTTGGCTTCAAAAATTTTATCTTTGTTTAAATCTAAATCCTGTGCAATTTGAAGGAGTGCTTTATTTTTTATATCTGTTGAAAGGTTTAAAAGCTCTTTTGATGCTTTTTTAGACTTTTTTGCCGACTCTTTAAAATTAGACTCTGCCATTTTTATATTCCTCAACCCTTATCTGATATTCTAATCTTCTTAGATTAATCATAGTTGAGAATTTCTTTTTAAACAAGTATTCGCGCATAGATTTTTGAGGTAATTCTTCAGTCATTTTTGGTTGACGTACAACAAATCCGGATAAATCCATAAACGGTACGGAATTTCTGTAATCTATATAAGGGTCGCGCCCCTTAAATTCTCTCATTAAAGCTCTCCTTGAAACGATTTGTGTAATAAGAATTTTATAAAAAATAATATGTTGATTCAATATAAAGTAAAGAAATTTTACATTTTGTATTCATTCTTTTAAAATGATTTTATGCTTAAGTTTTTGGAATCTTTGTTAGACTTAATTTACCGCAAAAAGTGTTATTTTTGTGGAAGTTCTAAACATTCGGTTAAAATGTGCCAAAATTGTTTTGATAAACTTGAATATTCAAGTTTTGTACCAAACAGAATAATTGACGGAGTTAATATTTATTGTGCGGGAACATATACTAAAGAACTTCAAAAAATGATAAGAGGGTTGAAATATCACAGACAAAAAGAGCTTGCATACTATCAGGCAAAATTTATGTATGATTATTTTTGTAATATATCATTTCTCAAAAATAAAAAATTTGTTTTAATTCCTGTTCCTTTGCACTTAAATCGTATTAAAAAAAGAAAATATAATCATATGGAACTGGTTTGCGAGGAGTTTGGGAAATTGGGAGATTTTGAAAGTAATTTTAATTTAATAAAACGAGTAAAAGACACAAAGCCGCAATATAATCTGAATAGAAAAGAACGTATGTGCAATCTTTATCAGGCATTTGAAGTCGACGAAACACAAATATGTCCTGATACAGCACTTCTTATAATGGATGATATTTGCACAACAGGTTCGACTTTTGAAGAAATGATAACAACCCTGAAAAATGCAGGAATAAATGACATTACATGTTTTGCTACGGCAACTCCTCTGTAGCTATACCCATGTTGGTTTGACTGGCATAAAGACTCTTATATGTGTAGCTTGCTTTTTAAGTGCCAGTGATTGCCGGCCTCCGCCTTCATCCTTGCCTTCTTTTGCTTCTGGGGGAGTGGCTTTAACTCCCAAATGACCAGACGGATGATTAATCTTGTTAGGATCTTTTGCCTTTGGTGAAACTTTATATTGTGCATCATAGATAAAAATACAGCCAATGGGTAATGAGTTTAAATCCATAGTTGCAACAATATTATGAGGTATTTCTTTGAAATACGGATTATTTACAAATTCAGATGCATATTTGTATGCATGTCCTTGAGGTTTTATTCCATGTATTAATTTATTTTCTTTGTATATTTTTTCTCCATCTTTGATATTTTGTTCAGAATCTTGAACTTTTGTATACCAAGAGACTTTAACTTTATTCATGCCATTTCGGACAGATTCTGCGCAATATCCGCTGTGTCTGCTGCTAGTTGCTGCACTTAATAATTTATTACCTGTTTCTTCATCATATTCGTAGCCATCATTATTTAAATTTTCTAGCCACTCTGTATAAGTTGTACTACCACAACAATCTTTTTCTAACCATTTATAATCAAAAGTACCAGGATGCGTTGAGTCTTTCGCCCGATATGGATTAGGTTTGGCGGCGTAGTATACCTCACGCTCTTCTTCTGCGCTCATAATGCCTTTAATATAATCTTCTACCGTACGATATAAATTGATGATGACAGATTTACTCATATTAAATACATTGTCATTTATTTTTTCTATAGCACCTTCCAGTTCTTCATTTGTGAGATTTTCGTCATCGTCAATATCAATTTTATTTTCAAGTTCTTTCCAGTCATCAAAACTCAATATGCCATCATTGTTTGACAAGATATTAAATATGGAGATTGCCGATTTTTTTTGAGTGTCTGTTAATAAAAGTCCTGAAAACAAAGCCTCAAATGTAGATTTTGTTATTCCGATAAAACCATTTACATTCCCCGCCGATGACATATTTACCCCTTAGTTTTTACAACATGTATTACGGCAAAATTTCTAAAAACTTTAATTATAATTTGGTTTTTAGTGTGGGCGTATTGTCTAAAAGTTTGTTATTACAATAATTACAGATTTTGTAAATTTTTGTAAATTTTCTGAACGCAATTTATTCTAGGCTTAATTCCAAGTTCATACTATAATGTCTTTATGAGGAAGATTAGGGTAGTTTTAATATTATTTCTGTTTATGTTCTTTGCACAGCCGTGTTTTGCTATAAAAATAGGTTTGCAGACAGAAGTCAACCGCACGTATATTGGTGCATCTACAAAGGCTGAAATTATTGACTGTCATACTAACAAGCTCATTTACACAATGGACAAAATGAAAGGTTACGAGTTTAAACCTTACAAAAGCTATATTGCAATAAAAGTGGACGGAAAATTCTGCAAAATCAACAGTAACAAAATAGTTATTAAACCTGAACCAAATGGTTTTGTAAGTGTAAAACGAAAATGGTACAGAGGGCATTTTATGCTTGTAAATAACGGAGCAGGTTTAATTGTCATAAATGATGTTCCTATTGAAAAATATTTACAAGGGGTAGTGCCGTCTGAAATGCCGTCAAGCTGGGAACACGATGCACACAAAGCACAGGCAATTGCTGCAAGAAGTTATGCTCTGGCGAATCTTGGTAAACGGGGAAAATACGGATACGACCTGAAAGACACACCGGAAGACCAAGCCTATGGCGGAGCAAGTGCAGAAACTGTTAATACGAACAATGCCGTTTCCGAAACTGAAGGGATTGTTTTAATTTATGACGGGAAAATTATACCTGCGTTTTATTCTGCATCTGCAGGCGGAAGAACCCGTTCTTCCGGACAGGTTTGGACAAAAGAATTGGCTTGGCTCAGGTCAGTGCCTTCTTTTGATGACGGTATAAAAAAGAACGGACATGGTGTAGGAATGAGCCAATATGGGGCAAATAATTTGGCGAAGAAAGGTTATAATGCCTATCAGATTTTAAAATATTTTTATGTAAATACAAAATTTGCGAAAATAAACTCCGAGTATTATAAATAAGGATTAAAAATGAAAACAGCTCAAGTAAATGGTGAAGAAATAGTTATCAAAGAAGTTGAAGATATAAAACTAAATAACAGAAAAGGCGCAATTGTAAAAGTTTTAGGCTGCGGACTTTGCGGTTCGGATATTGTTAAATTCAAGCATAAAATTGCCAAAGACGGTACGGTTTTGGGGCACGAAATTGTCGGAATTATTGAAGAAATTAATTCTGATACAAAGTTCGATAAAGGTGATAGGATAGTTTCTTCACATCATATTCCGTGTTTTGAATGTACCTATTGCAAACACGGGAATTATTCCATGTGCAAACATTTTAAGGAAACCAATATTATCCCCGGAGGTTTTAGCGAAAAAATTTACTTGTCTGAAGAACATCTTAAAAATGTTGCTCATAAAGTTCCTGTTGGATTCTCTGATGAAGAAATTTCATTTTATGAGCCTTTGGGATGTTGTATAAGGGCAATAAAAAGGTGTAATTTAACAAGAGGTGACAAAATTCTTGTTGTAGGCTTGGGTTCAATTGGTTTAATTATGGCTGAGGGATTAAAAGCCCATGGATACAAGGTTTATGGGTGCGATTTGATTGAGGAAAGAATAAAACTTGCATCTTCAAGAGGAATTGAATCTTTTAATTCAAGAGATTTGGAATGTTTTGATAAAATCATTAAGGGAAAAACAGAAAATTACGGAGTGGATGCTGTTTTTATGACATCCGGTGCAGACAAAGCTATTGATGTTGCATTAAAGGCAGTAAAACAGGGCGGGAAAATACTTGTATTTTCGAGCACTCCTCTGAGTAACGGTTATCCGAATAACGAAATTTATTACAAGGAATTAACTGTTCTCGGCAGTTATTCGCCGTCACCTCGTGATTTAAAAGACTCTTTTGATTTGATTACGTCAGGCAGGGTAAATGTCAAAAATCTGACCACCGTTTACTCCTTGGAAAATATTCAGCAGGCTTTCGACGATACGATTGCTAACAAGATTTTTAAGGCATATATTAAATTTGGATAGTGATATCGAGGTAAAGATATAAATTAATCAAAATCTTCTTCAAGTAAAAAACTTTCGTATGCCAGTTTATATTTACTTATTTCGGAAGTGATTTCATTGCTGAGTGAAGCGATATTGATATAACAATCTTTGATTTGTTCGACATATTTTTGCTCCTCTTCATTCAATTGTATTATGTTTGTATCAGACATAATGTAATTGATAAAATCGTACGATGCCATGCAACGACTGTGCGCCTGAGCGAAATACACCAAATTTCTGTCAAATTCGTGTTCAATATATCTTGCAAGTCTAAGCATATTTACCTCCACGTACATACATAATATGGTTATTTGTAATATTAGAAATAAATTTAATGAAAAAGTATTATATTGTCAAGTATAATGTAAGGTTAAATGTAATATGACGTATGATAGAAAATTGATGAGAAATGGTAATGGTTGGGCATTAAGTCTTAATGCTACAGTTTTAAAATTTCTTGATATAGATCCAAAAGTTAATATGGTTCGTTATACAATGGAAAATGATACATTGAAAATTACAAAAAGCGATAAAAAAGTATCTGAAAATAAATAGTTACAGTTTTTGTGATGTAACTACTACACCAAAATAAATATATTTACCCCCCTTTTAGCATAACCATCAGAACCGAAATATCAGCCGGTTTCACTCCTCCGATTCGTGAAGCCTGTGCAAGATTTTGCGGGCGTATTTTTTCAAGCAAATCACGGGTTTCGTTTGAAATATGTTTAATCTGTTTGTAATCAATATTTGCAGGGATTTTGTATTTTTCAAGCTTTTCGGCTGTTTCTACCTGTTGTTCTTGTCTTTGTAGATAACCGTCATATTTTATTAAAACTTCGACTTCCTCCTTTATATCGTCAGTTAGTCCGAGTGCTTTGGTTTCGGAATCTATTTCTTCAAATATGTTGTAATTAATATTCGGACGTTTGAGCAAATCTGCCATTCTGATACCGCAATCGATATGTTCGCCATATTTTGCCAGAATCTCATTCACCTCATCAGTCGCAGGGATTTTTGCTCCTTTCAGACGTATAATTTCAGACTGAATGCGCTCTTGTTTTTCTCTAAATCTTGCATATTGGGTATCATCAACCAAACCTATATCATGTCCGAGCTCTGTAAGTCTTGAATCTGCGTTATCCTGTCTTAACAAAAGTCTGTATTCTGAGCGTGAAGTTAACATTCTGTATGGTTCCTGAATATCTTTTGTGACCAAATCGTCAATCAATGTACCGATGTATGATGAACTCCTTGAAAGTTCAATCATTTCAGAATGGTTTAGGTATCTCACTGCGTTTATTCCAGCTATTAAACCTTGTCCGGCTGCTTCTTCATATCCGCTCGTACCGTTAATCTGCCCTGCAAAGAACAAACCCTCAATATCTTTGGACATCAAAGAATGTTTTGTCTGGACAGCGGGAACATAATCGTATTCGACGGCATAAGCGGGTTTAATTATGTGAGCTTTTTCCAGTCCTGGAAGTGAGCGTATCATCTCAACTTGAACGCATGCGGGTAAACTCGTTGAAAATCCTTGAATATAGACTTCATATGTGTTCAAACCTTCGGGTTCAATAAAAATGTGGTGAGATGGGTTTGAGGCAAAACGTACAATTTTATCCTCAATTGAAGGACAGTAACGAGGTCCGACCCCTTGAATCAAACCTTGGTACATTGGGGATTTATCAAGGTTTGCTCTTATAATTTTATGAGTATCTTCGTTTGTACGTGTCAGATAACATGGATATTGTGGTCTTATTGGGCGATTCGGCTTGAATGAATAAAAACTCAATTTTTCATCCCCCGGCTGAACTGTCATTTTTGAATAATCAATAGTACGTTTATCAACCCTTGCCGGAGTACCTGTTTTAAGTTTTTTTGTTTTAATTCCGTTATCTCTGAGCCATTGTGAAAGCCCATAAGCTCCACGCTCTCCCAATCTTCCGCCATCATAGCTGTTTAAGCCAATCCACAATTTACCTTCTAAAGAAGTTCCCGTTGTTAAAATAACGGCATTGCATGAATATTCGATTCCGTATTCATCAACTGCGCCTGTAATTTTCCCGTCTTTGGTTTTAAGTCCGGTTATACAACACTGTTTCAGCCAAATATTCGGAGTATTTTCAAGAATATTTCGCATGTATTTTGTATATTCTTTTTTATCGGATTGCGCCCTTAATGCCCTGACAGCCGGTCCTTTTGAAAGATTGAGTGTTTTCATCTGAAGATAAGTAGCATCTGCGACTTCGCCCATAATTCCGCCAAGAGCATCAATTTCACGAACAAGAGTGGATTTTGCCGGACCTCCGATTGCAGGATTACAGGGTTGAAGCGCAATATTATCAAGATTAAGTGTACATAAAAGTACGTTGCACCCCAATTTGGCAGCTGAAAGAGCTGCTTCACAGCCTGCGTGTCCCGCACCTACAACAATTACATCAAATTTGTTATTAAGATAATCCATAGGATTATTATACAACGGTAAAAAGTGAATGGTGAATAGGGTTTTTACCAAAGACAAGCTTTAATTGCTTCTATCATAGATTCGGGGTTAGCAATATTCTTTCCTGCAATATCAAATGCTGTTCCGTGGCTGGGTGAAGTTCTTATTATATCAAGTCCTATAGTCATATTTACTGTTTTTTCAGAAGCAATAGATTTAATAGGAATTAATCCTTGGTCATGATAACAAGCTATATAACAATTATAAGGTATTTTTTCGTCTTTCAAATAGTTTTGTACCGCCTTAATAAATAAATTATCAGCGCTCATCGGGTTTGTTATGTTAATCCCGTCGGCTCTTAATTTTTCGACAGCAGGAATCATAATTGTATTTTCTTCATTTCCCAGTATCCCGTTTTCTCCGGCATGTGGATTTAATGCGCATAAAGCGAATGAAGGTTTATTTATATTCAATTTCGTTTTGAAGTGATTTTGTAATCTTTGAATTTTATCAATTAGGTAATTTTCTGTAATGGTTGAACTAACTTCATTTAACGGTAAATGACGGGTTAAAAGCAAAACTCTGAAATCTTTAGATACAAATAGCATTTCCGCTTTTTGTCCGTCGTGAGCAAGAAAATGTTCCAAAACTTCAGTTTGTCCGTTATAATTATGCCCTGCAAGATGCATTGCTTCTTTTGAAGTCGGAGCTGTTACTATAAATTGCGGGCGAATTTCACATGCTTTTTTCAATGCACGAAATGAAAAATCTCCGGCTTCTTTTGTAATTTTGCCGGGGGTTATTTTGCTTTCATAAGGTATTTCAGTTACTTCATAAGGTAGATTTAATTTGCCGTATGTATTTAAAATTTTTTGATTAGAAATAATTAAAATTTTACTTGGTGGTAAATTAAGTGAATTAAGCGCCTTAATGGTTATTTCTGTCCCAATGCCGTTCGGGTCGCCTGTTAAAATTGCAATTTTTTCCGAGTGATTATTTGTCATGAATCTTCTTTAGTATGCTTATCAAGATATTGTAGGATTTCAATTAAAGTATTGTTGTTCCCTAAATTACCTGATTTTGTTATTATCCAATTTTGATTTATGTCATAACAGAGGGGAATTGCCGGAATTACTTCATCTATAATTTGTAATTCGTTTGAATTCAATGCTTTACAGCATTTATAAGAAGTTTCTCCTCCAAGTGTTATCAACATAACTTTAATTCTTTCAACTATTTTTCTGGTTAATTCTGCCAGATAGTCAGTTATCATATATGCAAGTTTTTCTTTTGTCAGTTCTGCATTCAAAGAATCTTCCGAAAAGCCGTCGAAATTTGCGATTAAGCTTGAAGTATGGATACAAACAGTGACATTGCTGCGTAAATTTGCAACTATACGTTCAATCAATTCTTCTTTTGTGTTATCCAATATATCTTTTGTGTCAAGCGGAATAAAGTTAATATTTTCAATATCATCAGACTGTTCCAGTTTTTGTATTTGGTTAGCTGTAATTTGCGTAGCTGTACCGGAGATAATAAGCTTGGGTAATTTATCTACGCATACAGAAACATCTTCTTTTTCAATTCCGGCGAGCCAGTATTTAGAAAGAATTTGTGCAAGAGCTGCAGTCCCTGCGGGTAGAATTTTCTTTTCACACTTATTAACAGCAAGGGCTATTTGTTCGATGTCAGTTAGAGACGTTGCATCTGCTACAATTAATTGTTTACCTTCTTTAATAAGCTCATTTATCTTTACCAAAATCGGGCCTGCGCCGTTCATAACTGTTCTCAAGTCAATGGTTCCGACAATATCAGCAGAATTCTCTCCCAGCTGATTTTGCAGGAGCGTAGGAACGTGCGACTCTGTAATAGGTGAATGCGGATCTATGGCAATTTCGGTTTTGCCTATTGGAACCCCTTTTATCAAATGATACCCTCCGACGGTAATTCTTCCTTCTTGAGGAAATGCAGGTACAATCACGGCGGCATCATATTCCAGAATATTTAATATTGTGAGTGTTTCAAGTGCAATATGTCCTCTTAGGGTTGAGTCAATTTTTTTGTAGTAATAATCAAAAGAAAAATTTGTTGAAAGTGTTTCAATAGCATGTTCAACACGACCGACAGCCACATCAGGCGGAACATTCCTTGACTCGCTTGATAAAGCCCAAACCTCTGTTCCGGCTTTAATTTTTGGTGTATATTCACTATCAAGTAAAATTTTCGTGCTTGCACCACGCTTATGAAACTGCACAGCAGTATCATTTGCACCGGTTAAATCATCTGCAATAATACCAACTAAATCAGATAATATCATTATCCCTCGGCATCCCTTTTTGAACCAAGTAAACGGATGTTATTTGCGATTACTAAAAAGCGTTCTCTTTCTTCTCCGGATTGATCAGTCCATTTGCTTATTGAAATCCTCCCGTCAACAACAACTTGTCTGCCTTTTTTAACGTATTCTCCCGCAAATTCAGCCTGCTTATCCCAAACTTCTATATTAAACCAATCTGTGACCTCTTCCTTGGTTTTAGAATCCCAACGATTCACGGCGAGCGAAAAAGTTGTTTTAACTTTTCCTGATTCAAAATATTTTATTTCTGCATCTTGTCCGGCTCTGCCGATTACTGTAGCTGTATTCATTTACTTATCTCCGTCTTGCTTTGTTTTGCTGTTTTCTTTACTTGTTTGCATTGCCTTTTTATTTATATTTGCCGGATCAAAAGAGCTGTCAATATATTCTATGTTAGCTGTTTTCATTAATCCGTCCGTTAAATTTTTAAGAACTTTCATTTGTGCTTGAGTTTCCATATAGAACTTGATATCTCCTTTTGCTTTTGCATAAGGCGTTGTCCCTGGTTCTATCCTGTCTGTAACTTTTATTATGTGATATCCATACGGAGTAACAACGAGTTTGTCATATATTGTATTAGGTTTCATTGAAAAAGCTACATCAGAAAATTCTTTTACCATTGTTTTTCTTGGAAAGTATCCTAATTCTCCGCCTCTCTCTCCGCTGGCTTTGTCATCGGATTCCTTGCTTGCAATTTTTTCAAACGAATCAGGATTTGCCAATACTTCTTTTAATAATGTTTCAGCTTTGTTTTTTCTTTCTGCCTGTATAGCTTCTACTTTTTTATTCAGTTCATCAACTTCAATGTTTTTGTTCTTTTTCTTTATGTCTCTGATAATCGATAATGTATCTGAAGCAACAAGAATATGCGATGCACGAACTTGTTCTTCGTGTTTAAATTGTGCCGGATTTTCATTGTAATATTTCAAGGTTTCGGCATCTGAAATATTAATTTTTTCTATTGAATCTACTAATTTTTTCATTTTAATCTGCATTTTTAAATCTGCATTAAATTCATCATTAGTAACACCCCTGCTCTTAAGAAGTTTATTTAATTCTTCTTTTGAACCAACTTTATCAATTATTGATTTCATCTCATTTTTAATATCATCATCTGTTACTTTTATACCTCGTTTTTCAATTTCACTTTCAAGTAAAGCTTTTACTATCAACTCACTTGAAACTTTTTCTTTAAATATCAAATACATTAAGTTGTCATCTGATTTTACAAAATTTGAAGCTCCGCCAAAAGCCTTGAACATGGAATTATCAAGCTCTTTATCTATCGCTCTGTCAAATTCTGATTTCGTAATTATTATGTCATTAACTTTAATGATACCTTTACCGAAATGCATGAAAGAACAACCTGAAAGTAAAATTGCTGATAAAGCTGCAACTGTTAATATTTTTTTCATATATATACTCCTCTTTAAAAATTCAAAGCATTTGTGACAATGCTATATTAAAACAAATATGAAATTTTGCCAATGATAAATTAATATTTTGTAACCAATATAAATTAACTTTTATTAACTTATAATCTTTTTTATATTATAATTGTTGTCGAAAGAATATTAATTTAATGGAAGCGCCCGATTTTCGAGTAATCGGGAGAAAGAAGGAAAAATGACAGTACCGGAAACAAAAAGTTTTCAGTTAGAAATCGGCGGTAAAACCGTCACTGTAGAAACAGGAAAGTATGCACAGTCAACCAACGGAAGTGTTACTGTAAGATGCGGTGATACAATGTTATTCGTGCATTGTTGTGTAAGTAAAGAACCCAGAGTCGGTATAGACTTCTTCCCTTTACTTATTGATTATGAAGAAAGAATGTCTTCAATAGGTCGAATCCCCGGTGGGTATAATCGTTCTGAAGGTAAAGCAAGCGATAAGGCCATCCTTATCTCTCGTTTGATTGACAGACCGATAAGACCTTTATTCCCAAAAGGATACAGAAATGATATACAGATTGTAGCTCAATTATTCAGCTATGATCAGGAAAATCAGCCTGACACTTTGGCTATGTTAGGTGCATCTTGTGCCTTGATGCTTTCAGGTGCTCCGTTTGAAGGCCCTATTGGTGCAGTTCGTGTTTCAAAAGACGAAAGCGGCAACATGATTGCAAATCCAACACATAGACAAGCTGATGCTTCAGATTTGGACATAGTTGTAGCGGGTACACACGACTCTGTTATCATGGTTGAAGCGGGCTGTAAATTTGTAACAGAAGACGATATTATGAATGCTGTTGAATTTGCACAAGTTGAAATCAGGAAACAGTGCGATGCTCAATTGGAATTTGCTAAAGCATGTGGTGTTGTAAAAGAAGAATTTGTCAACCCTTATGACACATCAGAATTAGCTAAAATCATTGAAGAAACTGCTCACGATATGATTTTTGATGCTTATCACAATTTTGACAGAGAATACAGGCAAAACAAATTGGAAGAGGCTAAAAATCTTGTAAAAGAAAAAATTGAAGCTCTTCCGGACGATCACTATATTAAACAAATTATTGAAGAAACAGGCATTGACTTTGTTGCAGAAGAATTCAAAAACGCAGAAAAACATATTATGCGTGCAATGATTCTTGATGAAGGTGTTCGTGCTGACGGAAGAAAACCAACTGAAGTTCGTCCTATCTGGTGCGAAGTCGGTGTTATTCCTCGTGCTCATGGTTCAGCAGTATTTACAAGGGGCCAAACTCAAATTCTTTCCGTTGCAACCCTTGCAGGTCCTGCGATGGCTCAAGAACTTGACGGTGTTGATCCAGAAGTTAAAAAATCATATATGCATAAATATATATTCCCCGGATTTTCAGTCGGTGAAGTAAAACCCCTGAGAGGACCGGGAAGACGTGAAGTCGGTCACGGAAATTTGGCAGAAAGAGCTAATGTTCCGGCATTACCAAGTCAGGAAGAATTCGGATATACAATCAGAGTAACTTCAGATGTACTTGAATCAAATGGTTCAACATCAATGGGTTCAACTTGCGGTTCTTCAATGGCACTTATGAACGCTGGTGTTCCTGTTAAATGTATGATTGGTGGCGTTGCTATGGGTATGATTACAGAACCCGGCAGGGAGCCCGTCGTATTGACCGATATACAAGGCATTGAAGACTTCCTCGGAGATATGGACTTTAAGGTAACCGGTAATGATGACGGTATTACGGCACTTCAAATGGATATGAAAGCTAAAGGTATTGCTAATGATACTTTAAGAAGAGCTCTTGCACAGGCAAAAGAAGGCAGACTCCATATCTTAGGTGAAATGAGAAAGGTTATTACAAAACCTGCAGATCACCTATCACCGTTTGCCCCATCAATTTCTACAATGACAATACCGATAGATGATATCGGAACAGTTATCGGACCTGGCGGTAAACAAATCAGAGCAATTATAGAAGCGTCAGGTGCTGAAATTGATATTCAGGATAACGGTGTTGTTACAATTACATCTAATGACCAAGAAGGCGCAGCTATTGCCAAGAAGATGATAAATGATTTGACATTCAAGCCGGAAGTAGGAATGGTTATTAAAGGTAAAGTTGTAAGGATAATACCTATTGGCGCATTCGTGGAACTTGGCGGCGGTAAAGACGGTATGGTTCATATTTCCCAAATTTGTCAGGAAAGAATCGAAACAATTGAACCGCATGTTAATATCGGTGACGAAGTTATTGTTAAGGTTATTAAAATTGATGATAAGGGAAGAATTAACCTTACCATAAAAGGTGTAACCGAAGAAGAAAAAGCAACGGTTATGTAGAATATAGTTTTAATGGGGCGGCTGATTTCATCAGCCGCCCCATTTTTTTGTGAAAACCAGGCTTTTAAAAATGTTAAGAATTGTAAATAAAAATTTAACATCTGAAATCAGAAACTTTTTAAATACTTTATATATATAAGAGTAAACATTAATTAAGGATTTAGATATGCTGACATTTACAAATTCTGAAGACAAACAAAGTCAATGTTTCCACTTATTAGGTACTGCGAAACCTGCCAAAAGTTCAATTCATTTGATATCTGACAATACATCATTAATTTCGAATAATACTTCTTTAATATCTGCTTGCGGATTGTTATCTGATGGCGGTGAAGATAGTTGCAGTTTTTATTCAGGACCTTCTGATGCGACAATCTTATCATTTGGAGAGCAAGCAGAATCCTGCGGTTCAATAGCTTACGCCTCATCAGGCAGTGAATCTTGCGGTTCTGTTGCATATTCAGGAGGCGGCATGGTATCAGTCAGCTCATCGAGTGGAGGATGCTCAGGCGGTGGATGCAGTTACAGCTGTTAAATTGGTTAAAATTTTAATAAAAAAAGCGGACTTAAAAAAGCCCGCCTTTTTGTTATTAATCTGATTATACAAGTGCTTTTGATTTTTCCAAACAATTGATGAGAGTTGATGCAACTGTTTTTTGTTCATCCAAAGTAAGCTCAGGGAACATTGGTAGAGAGATAACCATTTCGGTATTTTTTTCCGTAATAGGCAAGTCGCCCATTTTATAGCCCAAATGAGCATGAACTTTTTGCATATGTAAAGGAATAGGATAATAAAGCATTGCACCGATTCCGGATTCCTGAAGCATTTTGTGTATTTCATCTCTGTTTGGAATTTTAACCGTGTATTGATGGTATACGCAATAAGTATTATCAAGCTCTTTAGGAGTTTGAATATCTGAATATCCGGCAAATAATTCATTATAAGTTGCAGCATGACTTCTTCTTGCCTTGTTCCATTCGTCAATGTAATTAAGTTTAATTCTTAAAATTGCTGCCTGAATTTCGTCTAAACGTGAATTTACACCGATTTCATCATGGTGATATCTGATAGCACCACCGTGGTTTCTTAGAGCAACAATTCTGTTTTTGAGGTTTTCGCTGTTAACGGTAATCAAACCACCATCGCCCATTCCTCCGAGGTTTTTGGTCGGGTAGAAACTATAGCATCCTATATCGCCGAATGTACCTACTTTTTGTCCTTTGTATTCAGCACCGATTGCTTGACAGCAATCTTCGATTACGTATAAGTTATGGCGTTTAGCAATATCCATAATCTTATCCATTTCGCATGGCTGACCATAAAGGTGAACCGGCATTATAGCTTTTGTGCGAGGTGTAATAAGTGCCTCAATCTTATTTGCATCAATATTAAATGTATCTGGGTTAATATCGCAGAAGACAGGTGTTGCGCCTACAATTTCAATTGATTCTGTTGTTGCAACGAATGTAAATGCGGTTGTAATAACTTCATCACCTGCGCCTATATCTAAGGCTCTTAGAGCAAGATGTAATGCATCAGTACCTGAGTTTAGGCCTACTGTGTAATTACACCCTATGTATTTAGCGAGTTCAGCTTCTAAAGCTTTGACGTTTGGTCCTAAAATATAAGAGCCTGAACGTAAAACTTCACATACGGCTTTTTCAATCTCAGAGCCTATGGCTGCATATTGTCTTTTCGAATCTAAAATAGGTATCATAATGTTCCCTCCTGTATTTCATACTAAACCCTAATTTTAGTTTAACATACAATTTCTGTGTCTTTACATATTCTTAACGTTTATTGGCATGGTTAAAAGTGAATATATCAAAATGCATATTTTGATGTATTAAACTTTTCTACCTCTCCTAAGGAGAGGATGTCCCGGAGGGACATGAGAGGGTTTTATTAAAAATTTATTTTATGTTCTTTCTTTTTCTTTTGATTGCAAAAAAGAAAAAGAAAGAACGGTAAAAATAATAATAAAATTTCTATTTTGCCTTCTTTTTTCCATAAAAAAAAGACCTTGAGTAAATTACCAAGGCCTGTCCGTTTAAATAAGAAGAGAGAGCTTTATATCTATATAAAAAACTTGAGAAAATATTTTTTGCTAGTTAGAAGTTGAATTGTAAAGAAATTGTTACAAATGGAGGATGTGGAAAAAGTCGAAAAATGACAATTTTTCGAACTTTTTCAAAGCCGACTCAAGGTGTGTGAGAGTCGGTATGTGTGCGGGATAGCACGCATACTGACTCGAAACCGTACCCCAGAATTCGCGGAAAAATTTTAATTTTTCCGCGAATTCAATGCTTTACAAAATCTTAATTATGCAAAAATACCTTTTATGCTAAAATTTATTTGTAAATAATCTGTTTATAAAAGGTAGAGGTAAATATGTGCGGAATTGTTGGGTATGTTGGGAGTAAATCGGCACTGGATATATTATTGGAAGGTTTAACAAATCTTGAGTACAGGGGGTATGATTCGGCAGGAATCGCTGTTAATGTGGAAGGAAAAGTTGAACTATACAAAGCCGAAGGCAAGTTGCAAAACCTTAAGAATATAACTACTGCTAAAAAAGAACACATTGAAAAATCAACAATTGGTATCGGACACATTCGCTGGGCAACGCATGGTGCGCCAAACACGGTAAATGCCCATCCTCATTCCTGCAATTGCGGAAGAGTTGCGGTTGTTCATAATGGTATTATTGAAAATTATAAAGAACTTCGTGTGAAGTTGGAAAAAGACGGCTGTGTATTCAAGTCTCAAACAGATACAGAAACAGTCGCTCACCTTGTAGCAAAGAAATATGCCCAAACTAAAGATTTAACAGAAGCGGTAAGGCTTGCAACAAAGGAAATTGAAGGTGCCTATGCACTTGCTGTTATTCATCAGGACGTTAAAAATACAATTGTTGCAACAAGAAGGAATGCACCCTTATTAGTTGGAATCGGAGAAAATGAGTATTATGTCGCATCTGATGTTCCGGCAATAATTAAATATACAAAAAATGCCATGTATCTTGATGATAACCAAATTGTTACCCTGACACCGAGTTCAATGAAATTGATTGATATTGACGGTAATTCTATTTCACAAAAGATTGAAACATTACCATGGGAGCCTGTTGCCCTAAGTAAAATGGGTTACAAGCATTTTATGCTTAAAGAAATACATGAGCAGCCGGACGTCGTAAGAAATGTCTTGAGTGGAAAATTAAGAGCAATTGATGAAAAAGTCATTTTAAACGAAGTTACTTTAAATAGAGAATCATTAAAAAATTTAAACAGAATCCAAATAGTTGCCTGCGGAACGTCATTGCATGCTGCAATGGTTGGTAAATACATTATAGAAGAATTGTGTGACATTCCTGTTGATGTTGAGCCTTCCAGCGAATATATTTACAGAAAAACTGTAGGGGATAAAAATACTCTTGTAATCGGTGTTTCACAATCTGGTGAAACTGCAGATACAATAACAGCCGTAAGGCAGGCAAAATCACGAGGCTCGCATATTCTTATTGTAACCAACCGTCCCGATTCTACAATGGCAAGAGAAGCTGACAGCTTAGTCCCTGTTAACGCCGGTATAGAAGTTTCTGTTGCAGCTACCAAGTCTTATATGGCACAAGTTATTTCTTTTTATCTTCTTGCGATTTATATTGCTGAAATAAAAGATTCGGCTTCAAAGTCCATTCTAGAAAAAATTAAGCGTGAACTTATTATACTCCCGCAAAAATTAGAAAAAGTTCTTTCACATAAAGATGATGTGCAAATTTGTGCGAGAAAATTTGCTAATTCAAAAGATTTTATATTTATTGCCAGAGGAATAAATTTCCCGACTGCATTAGAAGGGGCCTTAAAGCTCAAAGAAATCAGCTATATTAATGCAACCGGATATACAGCAGGTGAACTCAAACACGGTCCAATCGCTATGCTTGATGAATCGATGCCGGTTTTGGCAATTCTAATGAAAGGTAAAGTCTATGACAAGATACTTTCGAATGCCGAGGAAGCAAAAGCAAGAAATGCAAGAATGATTGCTCTTACAGATTCGGAAGATGTTAAACTTGATGATTTGTTCGAATCGATTATAAGGGTTCCTGAAGTAGATGAAACACTTTCACCGGCTTTAGCAATTGTTCCTTTGCAATTATTAGCATATTACATAGCGGAATTTTTAGGCAAAGACGTAGACCAACCGAGAAATCTGGCGAAATCGGTTACTGTTGAATAGGTTTATGATTGCACATTTTATTGATTTGTAAATTTTTGTAAACTGGAAAATATATTAATAACTTTATTTCTGTTGACTATATAATGTTAATACGTGCATATGGACAGAAAGGTTTTAATTAAAAGTGCTTCATTTTACTGAACGTGAAATAATGACAATTCGACTTTTGGCAGACGGAAAAACAAATGATGAAATCGCACAGAAACTATTTATTTCCGTGCATACAGTAAAAAAGAATATAGAAAACATTTTTGAAAAAACAAATTTGCATAATCGTGTTCAAATTGCTGTTTATGCGTACAAAAATGGTTTAATAGAATAAAATAAAAGACCTATATGATTGTAGGTCTTTTATTTTTTAAAATTTTTAAATCCTATTACACAGAAACAGTCTTTTTCTGTTGGCTCGCCCCGGGTATTGCCTGCCAATTCGCGGCCATAATTTTCTTGAATGATTTAAGTGCTGTGTCTTCAAGTTCCCCGAGTTCCTCAGCTTCCATAATCAATTCGCGCAAAGGAAGCAATGCTCTTTGGTCTCTCAACACACCTAACGCTGCGGCTGCTCCTGCTCTTACCAAATCGTTTTCGGAACGATTTTTCATAACTTCAATTAATGCCGGAACCGCTTTTGTGTCATTTAATTTTCCTAATGATGTTACTGCATAGATTCTTACATTAACCCATTCGTCATACAACATATTGATAATTTTATCAACACATTTCTTATTCCCGATTTCACCTAAAGCACGAGTTGCGTCACATCTTACATTAACTTTTTCATGATCGAGAGATTTTATTAATGCATCTGTTGCAACATCGCCAATTTCAATCAGTGCATCTGTTGCGGTAATGCATACTTGTGAATTTTCATCATTAAGTGCCTCAACCAACGGTTCAACAACGATTTTACCGCCCAAGCGACCTAATGCACGTGCTGCACGAACCCTAACGTCAACATTTCTGTCTTCACGCAATGATTCTATTAAGTGCTCGGTGGCCTTTGAATCACCTAATTCGCCAAGTGCTCTTGCGGCATATAAACGAACTGAACCGTTTTTATCATTCTTAAGTACATTAATTAACGGTTCTACTGCCTTAGAATCCCCGGATTCTCCCAGTACTCGTGCCGCATTATAGCGAACTTTTTCAGAACTGCTTGTCATTAAATCATTAATAAGTTCTTGAAAAGTCTTTTTGACTTGCTTCTTTTTGCTATTCACCGTAATTGTCATTCACAAACCTCCGTTAAAGTAAATATCTAAACTTCTACACAGTTATATTAAGTTATTGAGTGGGAAAAAATTGCCCCTTTTTTTTAATATGTGAAGAAATTGTTACAAAAGATTTTTAGCGTAAAAAATACACTTAATCATTTGCAATAGTCAGTATAACATATTTTATAAAATTTATACCCGCCACACCGGATATTTTTTTAAAATTTTAAAAATATTATTCTATAAAATAGACATATCCCTTTATCTAAAAGAAAAATACAGCTTTACAAAACTAAACATTTACTACTCACCAGGGATAGTAATAATAAATTCGCTACCCTTTCCAATTTTGGTTTTAACGTCAATTTTTCCATTATGTTTTTCAATTATTTTTTGTGCAATGGCAAGCCCCAAGCCGGTTCCAATACCGGAACTTTTTGTAGTATATCCCGCAAAAAATATTTTATCGGGTTCTTTTATTCCGCATCCTGTGTCTTTAATTTTTACAATCAGATTGTTGTTTATAAAATTCGTGTCAATAGTTAGTATACCCTTCCCGTTCATTGCCTGAACAGCATTTACAAGTATATTCATAAAAACTTGGTTAAGCATGTTGGGGTAACATTTTATAGGTGGAATCTCTGAATAATTTTTAATAATATTTATTCCGTTTTTTGTTTCATGACGTATTAAATCAAGGGTTAAATCAATCTCTTTGTTTATATTTGCTTCTTGCAATTCAGCTTCATCCAAACGTACAAACTTGCGAAGTGATACGACTAGCCCGTTAATTCTTGCGATAGCTTCTCTGTCTATATTAACAATTTCTGTTAATAATTCAGAATTTTTGTTGTGCATATTTTTGATAATTTTGGCTGCGATTTCATTATTAGACTTTATTGATGCAAGCGGTGTATTTATTTCATGTGCAACGCCGGCGATAAGTTGACCGAGTGATGCCATTTTCTCGGAATTTATAAGTTGTAATTGAGCCTCTTTTAATTCTTTTAGAGCATTTTTTAATTCTTTTACCATTCTTGCATCTTTTTCATACAGTTCTGCTTGGATGATGGCATTTCCGAGTTGAACAGCAACTCCATCCAAAACTTCGAGAGCATCATTCAATTTTGTTTTTTGTTTTGTTAAAAGAACAATTACTCCCATTTTGTTATTACGGTGGTAGATAGGTAAAATAACTCTTTGTACGAGTTCTTTAAAAGGTTTCGCTTCTGTATATTCTTTCATACATGATGAAACAAACACTTTTGCGTATGAAATATTTTTTTCTGTTTTTTCATCAAAAGTTATTTTCAAACCGATATCTTTCTTATTTAAAGATTTGTTAATAATATAAGCGTTCATATCGTTAGAATATATTGCATAATAAGCTTTAAAAGATGCAAACAATTCGGACAATTCTTTCAGTGCAGAACTTATTATTTTAGATGTATCCACATAACTCCTAATAATATTTGATATGTTGTTTAAAAGGAGTAATTTCATTGCTTGGGATTGCGCCTGTTTTTTAATTTTTACTAAATTTTCATTTTCATATTTCAAGTTTTCAATGCTTTTTTTAGAATTAATAAATTTTTCTGTTAAATTTTCGCATTCGATTTTTGACGTTACATCCGTAAATACAATTATGTTGTATTTTCCTTTTTTGGAAGCAGACATATCAAAATACAAGTATCTACTATTTGAGGTTTGATAATAAACATGAGCAGAAAAATCTTCAGGAGAATTAATTGCCTGAATAATCGGAGAAGTTACAGATACATCATTACTTTCAAGTGCGTATACTGTGCAATCCAATTTATGGGAAAAACTTTTTAATGTTGAAAAGTCAGAGAAGGTCCTTTTAAAAAGATTATTTTTAAAAACGACATCTTTTTTGTCATCAATTATGATGACAGCACTATTAAATTTATTAAAAATATCAAATTTCCCCATAGATACATTATAGTTATATAAACAAAATGAATCAACGAAGTTAATAAAAAATATTTAAACGGTAAAGCAATACAAATTGCTAATGTGATGCTTAATAATTCTTAAGTGCGATGTTATATTTATATATTTATTATAATAATATTGACACTTCCGGTGTTTGCATATGATTATGAATACATACTAAATGATGAATGTATTAATGCGTTGTATGCAAGTGCCAAAATATCGCTATATAACAAAAATATCTTTATTGACAGAGATGCTCGCGGTATAGTTCTAAGTTTTGGAATTAAAAACCCGTCGGAAGAAATAGAGAGGTTGAGTGAAAGGACAATAAATTACATATCAAAAATTCAAGTGTTTTTGGCAAAAATTAAAAATCCTGTTATAATAGAAGTACACATAGAAGATCCTTTTCCAAACAGACCCTACGGGTTAAAAAACTGGGAAGTTTCAACGGTTATAGCTAATAATGTTGAGAAAGAATTTCGAAGGTCGGATAAAAATATCAGGGACAGGTTACATTCTGTGGGGTATGGAGAATTTCTGCCAAAGAATACATCAAATAATGGTGGTAAGTTATTGAACAGAATTGATATAATTATACTGTGTAAAATAAGTGGAGAATAGTATGGCAAACGAAAATGAACCAGTAAAAACCAATGGTGGTGAAATAAATAAATATTTGATAATAAGCTTAGTATCGACAGTTCTTCTATGTGTCGTATTTGCCGGGGTTAATTATCTTGTTGTTGATAATTTGGTTTCATCAAAAATGGAAAAACTTAATCTTCCGCAGGAAGAACTTGATGAAGAGGATGCGGAGGGAGATGAAATCCAACGTGGTATAGTGGTTGATCTTGGTGACTTTATTCTTAATTTATGTGATGAGAGCCAGAAAAAATATTTAAAAGTCAATGTTGCTATAGAAGTTTCTCAAAAAGATACAGATTTTCCGAAGGAAGATCCAAATGCAAGTAAAGGCGGTCATGGTCATGGAGAAGCACCTGCGAAAGTGGATCCGATGGATGCTATCCAAGCTGAAATGAATCAATTTAAACCGGCAATAAGAGATGCCGTAATTACAAATCTTTCCAGCAAGACTTCTGCAGAATTATCCTCTGCAGCCGGAAAAGAGCTTGCAAAAGAACAAATCTCAAATGATATAAATTCAATTCTTGGCGGAGAAAGAGAAGTACTTAGGGTAAGTTTTGGACAGTTTATTATTCAATAGGGTTTAGCATGTCAGAAAATCAAGAACTTGTAAACAATTCTATAAATTCCGTTACCGGATCGGATGAGTCTGAACATAAGAGTTATAAACTCTACAATTTTAGACGTCCGGATAAATTTTCTAAGGATAATTTACGTGCGCTTAGAGATATTCACCGTGAATTTTCAAAGGCAATTTCGCTGATTTTGAGTGGTTATCTTCGTATGAGGGTAGAGATAGAAATTGTTTCTGTTGATCAGCTTACATATGAAGAATTTGTTCGTTCAATGCCTTCTCCAATAAGTGTTGGCGTTTTTGAATTTGAACCATTGTCAGGTCAAATCCTCCTCGGAATAAGTTTTGAAGTGCTTTCTTGTATTGTTAATCGTATGCTGGGAGGTATTGGTACCGTAGATGTACAATCACGAGAACTTACAGATATTGAGAAAGCTCTTGCTAAAAAAGTTATTAATATAATAATTCAATCTTTGGAAGATTCATGGAATACAATTATTCCTGTAACGGGAAAGTTTATAAGTCTTGATGATAATTATCAGTCAATCCAAGTCGCAACTGCAGGTGAAATTGTTGCGCTTTTGACGTTTGAAGTACAAATAGCCGGAAAACATTACGGGTTATTCAGCATTTGTTTCCCATATCCGGTTTTGGAAACCGTTCTTACACATTTGAGCACGCAGCATATATTCCAAACTAAAGGTTTAACGGCATCAAATGATGAACGTTTAAAAATGATTTCTAAACTCAACTCTTCAAATGTAGATTTGAGAGTTCAATTTGGTTCATGCAGTATAACCTTGGATGATTTTTTACAGCTTACTGAAGGCGATATCATAAAACTTGATAATAAGGTACAAGATGATTTAATAGTAAAAGTAAACGGGGAAAAGAAGTTTTTTGCAAGACCCGGTACGATAAAAGATACTATATGTGTTAAAATAACAGATATATTACTGAGAAATGATTTCTAGAGAGGACTAAAATATGCCTGGAGATGATGATTTAAAAGATGAATTAAACAACGAAGAAACTTCTTCAGAAGAAGAAGTTAATTCTAAAACTGTTGAACCGGAAGAGAAACCTGAAGCCGATGAACATGAAGATTCTCCTGTAACGGTTCAGCCGGTTCAGTTCGCTTCGTTCGAGGATTTGGAACAAGTTCAAGGTCCGCAAAATCAAAATTTGAACATTCTTTTGGATATCAAGTTGCAGTTAACAGTTGAGTTGGGACGCACGGAACTTCCGATTAAAAAAGTTCTTGAGTTGACCAAAGGCTCAATTGTAACTTTACACAAAGCAGCCGGTGAACCTGTAGAGTTGTATGCGAACGGGAAGTTGATAGCTTATGGGGAAGTTGTTGTTATTGAAGATAACTTTGGATTGAGAATTACTCATATTACTGATCCGGCTCGAAGGCTTAATTCTATAGGAAACGGTACACAGCACGAATAACAATTTATTTTATAAGCGAAGGGCGAAACCGTAGGTTTCGCCCTTCGTTCTGCATTTTATTTTAGTAAATTGACTTTAAGCTATATTTAAAGTATTTTTAATTTATGACTTTTTTATAGTATCACAAGGTTTTTAGGAAGAGATTATGGATTTTACAACATTGACAATAGAAATATTAAAGGCACTTTCAATAGTCGGCGGTTATGGTATTGGTATTATTTTGCTGACAATCATAATAAGAGCAGCAATGTGGCCGTTGGGGGTATCTCAACAGCGTTCTATGAGAACAATGCAGCTTTTACAGCCTAAAATGAAGGCTATTCAGGAACGCTACAAAAGTGATCCTCAAAAGATGCAGCAAAAAATGATGGAGTTCTATAAAGAACATAAATTCAATCCGATGGCAGGATGTTTTCCTTTGCTTATTCAGATGCCGATATTTATACTTTTGTATTCAACCTTGATGAGCCCGCAATTTATACAAATGGCAGGAGATTCCCATTTTTTATTTATAAACAGACTCGATGCTACTCTTAAAACTTCTGCGGGGATTTCTCATGACGGAGTTTTGGGTGTTTCAAAATACGATACATTTATGACTGGCAAAACTGCAAAGGTTTATCTGAAAGGTATTGAGGAACCTCTTGAAGGGGTCAAGATAGAAAAACCTCAACGTGCGGTTGAAGTGCAGGGTGAGCTAAACCCTGGCGAAGAGATCGATTTTAAGATAAGCCTTGATAATTTGAGTTTAAAATTTAGCCAACTTGACCAAATTGAAAAGGCACAAATTGATATTATGGACGTTCAGACAAAAGAAACTGAGCTTATTGATTTTATAAGAAAAGACGGGATTTTAACGGCAACTGTTCCGACAAAAGAGGTAAAAACCTCATTCCATTACGATGTATTATTACTGATAATTCTTTTTGCGGTTACAATGGTGCTTTCACAAAAAGCCATGATGTCTATGAACAAGGCGGCAAATCAGGATCCTGCGCAAGCCGCAATGCAAAAGTCAATGAATACGTTCATGCCTATTATGTTAACATTTACTTTTGTCATTATTCCGATTCCGGCAGGTGTTCTTTTGTACTTGATTGCAAGCAACTGCTTCCAGGTTGTTCAAACTGTTATAATCAACAAACAGCTTGAGCTTGAGGATGCAAAAAAAGAAGAAAAAGTAAGCGATATCGATTTGGCCGATGCAAAACAAATTAAGGAAAAGGAATAGACAAAACTATAAACAATGAAAAAAGACGGTCATATAGCCGTCTTTTTTATGAACAATATTTAATTTTTAACCAAGCAATTCAGATAAAAGCTGTGCATCTTCTTGAGCCTTCACGTTGTTTGAAATTTTATTTCTCTTGATATAAACGCGCAAAGCTTCCCTGATTAATTCGCTTCTCGTTCTTTGTTCGCTTGTTGCAATACTGTCTACTCTGGTTAAAAAATCATTAGACATTGATATTAATACTCTTGCCATATGCCCTCCCTATATCCTTGTATGTAAATATTATATCACCTAATTAGTTTATTTCAATAGTATATCTGGGGTATATTGGCTTGGCAGGCAAATTATGTTGTTATTGTAAAGAATTGTTAAAAAATGCGCAAATAAAAATTTTACTGATTTTACTATAATGTGTACAGTATAGTAAAAAGGAGCAAATATGTCACTAACCCCAGTATTTTTTACACCGACAGCAAAAGCAGCTTATCAAACACTACCAAAATTTCCGGTGGTAGAAAGAATGTATTCCAGATATGAAAGTCTTGCAAGGATGATGTCCCCGCAAAGAGGTGATGAGAATGTCAGGACAATGTTTGAAGCAGCATACGATGACGTACTTGAGATTGCATCAAAAGATAAAGAAGCAAAAGAATTATTTAACTCGGATATGCTTAAAAATTTATTAGATCAGATTAAACGTATCGTAGCGCTTAACTGTTATACAGCATTACATGCAATTAATCAGCTCGGTTGGACAGATTTTCAAGAAGCCGGAGAGAATGCTCTCAATGATTCTCGCTTATTAAATGTTCAGAAAGAAGGCGATGATGTCCTAAAATATGCCATGAATAGAGATTTTCACAGTGAAAAAGCTCAAAAAATACTGGATGAGGCAGCAAAATATGGCAAAGAACTTACTAAAGCTCAAGAAAAACAATATCTTGATGAAATAAAATTGTCTAATGAAAGCGAATTGGAACGTCGTTTGAGCCTGCGCAGGCTGGAAAACGGTAAAAGACATAATCTTGAGCGTGTAAAAGAGGCAGGGTTGGAAGCTGAATATGAATATGTTTACGGTATTCCAAAAGAACCTCCGAAATGGGAGAGTCAAAAAGTAAGTGTAAAGCCTGTAATACCCGCAACAGTATATGTAAATTTAAATAAGTTAACCAAGCTTGCAGGAACAAAGCCTGCTGCGAGGGCAATGAGAATTTATGAAAATAATCTGGTAAAAAATCCTTCAAATGCTGATGAGGCACTTGTAAGAGCCGTAGAAAGAGAATTTAGTGCGCTCTCCGTAGAACAGCGTCAATTGTTAGCAGCTAATTTAAAGTATAAAGTTGATCAAAAATTAGCCGGTAAATAAGATAAATTTAAACCGATTATTTTTTAATTCCGTTCAATATAGTCCAACTGCCAATCTTAGACAAATTAATCTCTTTAAGATTGGCTGTTGCATATTTAGTAAGATTATGTCGTATGCTTGAAAAAGTTATAAACATCTCGGGGAGTTTTTGTTCTTTTGCTTTTTCAATCATGTTTTGCGGAATAAAACTTACACTGTTTAAAAACACAATTGAAACACTTTCTCCTGATTTAATACCATTAAAAATTGCTGATGGATTTTCCATATAGTCAGAGCGGTTAATTTTGCTTATATGATTCATTTTGGAATCTGTTTTTAAATATCTGAAAAATCTGTCCGGCGCATAATATGTAAAAATGATATTATCAGGTTTTTGTCCGTTCAAAATGATTGTTGGGAGTTTATGCCCTTCATTTCTTGGCATTTTGGCGGGATATAACGGTAAAAAAACAGAAAATAAATTAATAAATACAAATAAACAAAGCAAAAATTTATGAATTATTTTTTCTTCACTCAATCCGCATGAAAATCCAAGAATAAATATAGGAAGAATTTCTATGGAATATTTTGTTATAAAAACGATTTTTCCTGTAATTGCTAATAATGCCATTATCAAAATAAGAATAAAAGAAATAATTATAAAATCTTTTGTTTTTTTGAATCCTAAAATTAATCCCAATAAACCGACCAAAGTTGGAATTGTTATTAAAGCAATGAATACAGGGTTAGAATTATAATAAAAAATTGAAGGTGCATTTACGTGATTTGTCAAAATCGGTGAAAAGAAATCACTGAACAAAAACAGTATGTTTGTATATGAAAATGTGCCCCACCACTGTGAAGACGGTAATTGTTTTAAAATATTTAATCCGATTAAAAATACCAATACTAAAACGATACTTGTAGAAAATATTATTTTTTTAGAAATCCATTTCTTTTTTATGATTAAGTATGCTGTTAATAAAAATGCGAAGATTATGCCTAGGACATGAGTAAAAATTAGAATTATGGTTGATAAGGAATAAAATATTATATTTTTTTTGTCAGGATTCTTAACAATTCGGATTGCAAATAAAAGCATTAACGCAGAAAAAAGAAAAGCAAGAGAATAAAAGCGAACTTCTTGCGAATAATAAACCAAAAAAGGTAGTATTGCAGTAATTGTGGCGGAAATCAAACCTGTTTTTTTTGAATATTCTTTACCCGCATAGTACATGACAAAAATGGCAATTATGGAAGGTACTACTGAGGTCAGCCTTAAAATAGTATCTCCAAAGAAGGAAAACGGTTTTAAATATAAATAATATAAAGGCATGTGGCATTGTTTAAAAATTTCATGCCAAAAACCTTGGTTAAAAGGGGTTGAAGCTATAAACCAGCTAACGTATTCGTCATTCCAAAGCCCTTCAGGCTTTATCAGATTAGTAAGTCTCAGCAAAAAACCAAGTAATATAACAAGAAAAATATACAAATTTACAACTCCTTAAAGATTATTGTACAATAAAACATGTAATGAAAAAAGGAAATAAATTGTGACAAAATTGGTTATTCAAATCCCTTGTTATAACGAAGAAGAGACAATACTTACTACATTAAATGCTATTCCGCAAAAGATAAATGGATTTGATGAAATAGAAATTCTTGTAATAAATGACGGCTCAACAGATAATTCTGCAAAAGTAGCAAGGGACTGGGGTGCAGCAGTAATAGATATAAAAACCAATAAAGGCTTGGCAAATGCATTTAAGACAGGGATAAAGGAAGCTCTTATCAGAGGGGCAGATGTAATTGTTAACACAGATGCAGATAACCAGTATTGTGCCGATGACATAGAAAAGATTACAAAACCAATTCTTGAAAAAGAGTCGGACATGGTGGTTGGAGCACGAGACATTATAAATATTAAGGATTTTTCTTTAACAAAAAAAATATTTCAAAAAATAGGATCTGCGGTTTTACGGCTTTTATCATCAACTGAGGTAGAAGATGCTCCGAGCGGATTCAGGGCATTTTCCAGAGAAGCGGCATTAAAAATAAATGTTTTTGATAATTACACTTATACAATGGAAACTCTTGTTCAGGCAGGAGCAAAAGGATTGAGGGTTAAATCGGTTCCAATCAGGACAAATCCTGAAACAAGGAAATCTAAGCTTGTAAAAAATATTTTTGGATATATTTTTAAATCCGGAAAAACAACAATCAGAATGTTTATTGTGTATAAACCTTTTAGATTTTTTATAACAATAGCTTTAATTTTGTTCTTAATCGGTTTGTTTCCTGTATGCAGATTTTTGTATTATTATTTGAACGGTTTTGGCAGAGGACATATTCAGTCGTTGATAGTTGCATCGATATTTTTAATTTCTGCGGTTCAAATAGGAATTATTGCTATAATTGGAGATTTGCTTTCAATAAACAGGAGACTGCTTGAGGATATTCAATTACGATTAAAAAAAGCTGAACTGGAACAGAAATAAACTATTGCAAAATTTTATTTAGCATATTATAGTTAACTAGTGACAATTGAATAAGGGAGCGTAGCTCAGTTTGGTTAGAGCGCATGCCTGTCACGCATGAGGTCGCGAGTTCGAGCCTCGTCGTTCCCGCCATTTACAATAAAAAGCAGACCGTTAGGTCTGTTTTTTTGTTTTTAATATTATCGGGTTAGCCCTATTTGCTAGTTTATGTTTCTTGCTGCCCTAGCAGCTGTTGCAAGTTTGGACAAATCTGCTTCCTTGTCAGTAAAACCATATAAATTAAAAGCATAAGTGTCACCGTTGAGCTCCTTATCAGAAAGTCCTGATGTATCTTGATTCATTATTTTATGAGCTATATTTCCATCCTTTTCAAATTTGTACCAACCTCCTACATCTTCTTCGAAACTACTTTTGGGCGATGCTACAACCAGTTCAGCCGATTGTTGTACAAGTAACATAAACTTGTCAAATCTTTTTTTATAATCACCTTTATCATCTTCAAATGGCTTAAAACGATTACTTATATCAGACTCTGAATGAAATTTGCCGGCTAAAAATGCCATCGCATCATTTACCAAACTTTTATTATATTCATAACCTATACCATATTCGTTGTTGTTTAAGTAATCTTTGATTTTCTTTGTTGTGTTTTCGAAATCTTCATAACTGCAATTTGGGTCTTCATATTGTCTTTTTAATTCTTCGGTCATTGCATTTATTTCATTTCTTCTATTTTGATTAACGTTTAATTTGCCCAATAGTTCTATTAATTTTATAAACGGAAATAAAGCAGCTGCAAGTAGTACGTTACGGGTTGTTCCTGCATTTTTGTTTACTGCATTAAATGCACTTTTTGTGCCGGTAAAAGAAATATTTTGATTTTCTTTGCGAATATATCTGGTATTTAAATTTGCCGTTTGGTAATTCGTATTCAGTATTGTATTCATTTTGACCTCTTTTACATTTTTAGCCACACACATATTCACTCTTAAAAAAACTGCTAAATTTTCAATTTTGCTTACATTTTCTCAAATATTACAAAAATGTTACAATTTATTATGCAACAAAGCCGAGTTTTTCAATCATAGAACAGATTTTAGTCACATTTGGAGTAAAAAAATCACCCCCTTGATTTTATGTAAACTATAGTTTACAATATAATTATGAAAGAAATACGATTTTATCAGCATACTAATAATAAAGTTCCTGTTGTTGAATGGTTAAAGAGTTTAGACAAGGGTATTCGTATTAGAATACAAGACCGATTGACCAGAATCGAACAAGATGATAACTTTGGTGATTTTAAGAAACTTGATAATGAAATATCAGAATTACGTTTCAGTTTCGGAAGCGGCTACAGAATTTATTATACAGAAGTTGATAATATTGTAGTTTTACTTTTAAACGCAGGTGATAAAAAGTTACAAAGTAACGATATATCAAAAGCAAAAGAATATTTAGAAATATGGAGGCAAAACAATGACAGAATATAAAAACTCAATACCTATGGATGAAGCATTTAACCAAGTCTTTAATAATGAAGAAGATTTGAAAGAATACTTAAGTTATGCATTTGAACAATATATAGAAGATGGTAATTTTAACATATTCTATCGTGCATTGGAGCTTGTAATAAAATCCCGTGATACAATGCAGGGTTTTGCAGGCAAAGTAGATTTAAGCAGAATGGGGTTATATAACATAATTCAGGGCAAAAAAGAGCCTAAAATAACAACTTTAGCAAAAATTTTGAAAGAATTGGGTTTAACTTTAAAAGTCGCTTAAAATATAAAGATATTGAATTACCAGGGTTAAGGGGTAAATAAACATAAGCTTGCAAGTGTTCGTAAAATTTCTTAAAAAGTTCGAACCTTGCACCGTCAACCCCGCCATTTACAATAAAAAGCAGATCTATTGGTCTGCTTTTTATTTGTTATAAATTGTTTCAGTAGTCTAAAGTCTACTTTATGTGCTGCTCTTTTCAAGGGTCTTTTTGCATTGACAATTTAAATAATTTCATAAAAATTATTTATGAACTGTTTTGTTTGAATCACCTGAAACCAAATAACCATCATCAATATATTTTTCTATTTCTTTTCTTATATCGGATTTACTAAAATCTTTATAAGAGTTGTCTGCATATTTAATTGTATATGATTCACTATCTGCGTTGTATGTGACTATTCCGACTCCGTCAATATTAAGACAACCGTTGAAACCGTTTTCTAAATTATTAAGGATTTCATATGCACCATCTTTATTTAATTGCTTTAACTCATTATTAGCTTGGGTTTCAAAATTATTAAATTGATCTGCATACCCAGCCGCTATTTGGTCAAAATGCTTTTCCAAAGCATCTTTCCCCTCCGGCTCTGTTTGCTTTTTTAGTTCATTATACCATTTGTTACAAGCTTCTGTATATTTATCCAATGCTAATCCTAATTTTTCCAATAATTCGTCATTCCAAGAAGCTCCATTTTGCTGATATTTTTTAAGGAAATTTTTAATTTTATTTTCAAATACGTTTCGAAGTTCTTCAGGAGCATCTTTCGAGAATTCGACATCATTTATATCCACCTTATTGTCAGAATCAACAAAGCTTACCCATATGGAATTCTTAGGGGTTTTCGGGTTTTGTGGAGCAATGTCCATATCAGGTTTTTGGGGTTGTTCAGGTGTAGCACCGATTCCGGGAATTGTCATAATAAAATCTCCTTACTATTTTATTAATACTAACTTTAATCTTAACGGCATAATCATAAAAAACTTTAATGAAAGTTATAAAATTGTTACAAAAATTTACCCAAACCATATTTGTTAAGAAATATTAACAAAATCCTCCGTTCTTATGATTTTATTTTAAAAATGTACTGCTAATATATACCTATACTCCTTAAAAACGACGATACACATATCCCTAATCAACAGCTATGCACGAGATTCGTTCATAGCTTTTTCTTTTATGCAGCAAATATTTTTTTTACGGGTTTTATAGTCTGTAGAAAGGAGTCAAACATGTTTAATCAAATTAATATATGCAGCGCAAAATCAATGTCTATGTTAAAGGCGGAGCATTGTTTGAGTAATGAAGTATCTTATAACGCTAAAGTGTATAAATGGAGGCATCCTGTCGTTATGCGAATGGAAGATATGACTTCGAGTGTCGCAGGGTTTTTAACAAGTAGTGATAATACAATATTTGGATTTAATATGCAAGTAAACCCTAAATTTGACGTAAATATAGTGATTGATTCAATACAAAAAGTATATGAGCGGTTAAAAGAAGAAGGAGCTGTTTTTCGTGGTTTTCTTTCCGGCGGACTAAAAGTTATTCCTAATGACAAAATATCATCCTATAGTTATGGTGCTTATAATAAAATTGCTGATTTTTTTGATAAAATGCAAATTCCATTTGGCATGGTTTGCGGGAAACAAAATTCTACTCAGAAAGATAATTTACGTATAAATTCAAGTAAAATTTTTATTTGGGGCGATTATATAAAAGAAAATCTTAGTCCTGCAGAAAAAAACTTATCTGAAATATACGAAGATGTTTTTATTCCTGAAAATATTAAATTACAATTTTTTCAAAACGAAAAGGGTTAATTAACACTTGTCAGCAACAAGTTAATTTCGGAAATCAAGTCTTCATTACCGGTTTTCACCGCATTTACCATAGCTTTTTTAAGCAAGGAACGTGCTTTGTTTGGGGAATTGAATTGAATCATTAATTCCGCAGCAGATTTATAATTTTCTGCAATTTCTTCGGCAGAATTTGTTTTTTCGTAATTTTTAACAGCTTCCGCATAATATTTTAAAGCTTTATCATTTTTTCTGAAATGGACACACGCATCTGCAGTATTTGACAGTACATATCCTTTCATATTGTCATCTGCAGTTTGTTCAACGAGTTTGCGAGCTATGTCATAATAATCAAAAGCACTTTCGTCATATTTATCCGTGTATATATTTGCTACTTTTGTTAATGAATCCGATTGACCGATTAAATCATCTGCTTTTCCGGCATACGAAATTGATGTTATATAATGGTCAAGAGCTGCACCTATCTGGTTCACATCATCATATATTTGCGCTATAGAATAATGTGCTTTTGATTTTACATTTGTATCAGTTGTGTATTCTAAAGACTTGTGATAACTGTTTAAAGCTTGTACAACAAAATCATTGTCATCATATATTTTCCCGACTTCCAAACAAATTCTTGATTGAGTTTCATTATCTCTCAATTCTTCAGCTCTGTTAAAAGCTTCTTTAAAAATTTGCATTGCTCTTTGAGGATTGTTTGAAAATGCTTGTTTTTTTGCTTCCATGAATAGAGATTTCAATCTCGTATCTTGCGGAATTATAGTTATATTCGGTTTATTTGCAATAACTTCTTTGGCTTGAATAAATTCTTCTTCAAGCGATTGCGGAACATAATCTTCAATTTCTGATAACTGATTCCCATTCTGTTCAATGTTAATCACTTCATTTTGTTCATCAACTGTATTATCATTTGGTTCCGGTTCCGGTTCAGATTTTTGCGATTCTTCATTTTGTGCAAACTGTACCAAAAAATTAGGATTAATTTCCTCGGAATCGTAATTATAATTAATTCTTTGTAAAAATAGCGCATCCAGCCAATTTTGAACAACTTTTGATTCTTTATTGAGTGTTTCTGAAATATATTTATCCAAAATTGAAGCAGCGATTTTTAAATTACTTTGAACGAGATTAACCTGTGGTTTTGGTGATTTAACCTGCTGTTCTGCAATTTCCAAATAACGATTAACTTCCTGTTCCAAATCTTCAGGTGTAGCTATTGCTTTCATCGTATTACGAAAGTCTCGAAGTATTTGAGCTATATTAACACGATTACTTTTAGAGATTGAAGAAGCTTGTGCAGATGGCATTGGTTGTCTCTGTATTGGTTGATAACCTCCGCTCATTGCCTGATATTGCTGTAAACTTACTTGATTATTTTGTGTATGGTAATTTTGTAAATATTGTCCATGGACAGGTGAATTGATTGAATTTTGCGCATATGCATTTACTGCAGGGGAATAAACCGCCGGTCTTATTGGGTTTTGCGCAGTTTGCTGTTGAACATCCTCGACTCGTCCCCTTGCAACCACATTTTGCCCATTTTGACGCTGCTCCTGATTGTTTTGGTTGTGTCCGTCTTTATCAGTAGTATTATTTCCTGCATTATAGTTTCCGGTTCCCCTTTGCGGATAGGGTTGCGGACGTATCGGATTCATAGTATTAAACAATTTTTACCGTCCTTCCTACAGTATTATCGGTATTTTATAAGGATTTTTTAATGGGTTTGTGAAAAATTCATACATTTGTATGACTGTTTTTTAATGAAAAATTTTTATAAGTCATGAAAATCCATGTTTTTAATCTGATAGCTTTAATATAAAACCTTAAAACTTATATAAATATATAATTCCCCGCATTCTATGTTAAGAATTGTAAAAAAAACAGATTTTAAGTCAATTTTTGGTATTCACTCAACTTACATGATTCAAATGTGTGATTAAACGTTCTATACTCTGGAACAGAAAGGTAAGGAAAATTTTATGAATGCAATCGGAAAAACTATGATGGCTGTAAGTACAGCATTGTTATTGGGCGGAAGTGTCGCTTGTAACAGAAACAAAGAGCCCCACGATTTTGGAAAACGTTTGGGGGAAGTTTTGAATGAATATTATAATAACCCAGCCTTATATACTCAGGAGGAGATTGATGATTTTTTAACAGATGGGGAATATGCCAGGGTTGTTACATGGCCTCACCTCATTGATGTAAACGAGTTAGACAAAATTGAAAAAGTAGCTAACGAACGAAGAACAAAAGCCTTAAGTGATTTTGAAAATAACGCAAACAAGACCAGACAGGATTCTATTGACGTCTATAATGTTCTTAATGAAAGTGAAAAAACAATGGAAGCAGTCGAATTTTTAAGATTACAAAGAGCGTTATATGATGCTAAACAAAGGAAAAATGATTCAATTGCTGAGGCTAATCGACAAGCTGAATACAAAAAATTAAGTGCTGATATGAAAGATAAAATAGAAGAATACATGAATCCGTATGTACTACAATAAATAGTAGAACTATGTCCCAAAAGTAAAACAAACAAAGGGGTGACTTTTTAGTCACCCCTTTTAATGTACAACAATTTATTTACAACACAGAGATTTAATAGTATTATAATTTTGTTCGGTTTTTATTATTTTAAATAAGTTTTAAAAGGAGTGTTTTATGAAAGAAAATTTTAAAAAGTACTTTGTTGAACTCATTGGTGCATTTTTCTTAATGTTCACTGTTGCTTCGGCAGTTTCACTTGCAGGCGAAGGTGTTATTCCCGCTATATCAATCGGTTTTGTATTGATGGTTTTGGTATACGCAGGCGGACACGTTTCCGGAGGGCATTACAATCCGGCAGTATCATTGGCAGCCGCAATAAGAGGTGCCTTAGAATGGAAACAATTGGTTCCGTATTGGGTCGCTCAATGTTTAGGCGGTTCGGCAGCAGCATATTTAGCTTTACAATTTGCTAAAGTCCCTGATACAGCTTGTGCAGGATGCAGCTGTCCGTTTGCATTACCTCAACTGGTAACAGGTGAATTTTTGTTTACATTCTTGCTTTGCTGGGTTGTTCTTCATGTTGCAACTTCTAAAGGCACTGAGGGAAATTCTTTCTACGGTTTAGCAATCGGTTCTGTTGTTACAGTAGGTGCTTTTGCTGTAGGTGGAATTCTTTGTTTTGGAGCATTTAATCCTGCTGTAGCGTTAGGACTCGGCGTTCTTTGTCACGCAGGTTGGTGCTGTGTAGGTGCCACAGTTGTTGTTAATCTTTTGGCTGCTGTAGCGGCAGGCTTGGTTTACAAAATGACGGAAATCGAGGGGTAAATAAATCTAATTAACAAAAAACACCGAAGAATATTCTTCGGTGTTTTTTGTTGTTAATAAATATTTCCGTAAACCCAATATGAGCGCAGAACTTTTTTGACATAATTTTTAGTCTCGGGGTATGGGATTTGTTCAACAAACTCATCTGTATCGTTGTAGATTAATTTGGAGAACCAGCCTGTTACAGAGCCGATTCCGCCATTGTAAGCAGAGATTGCATATAAATCTTTATTCCCGAGAACCTTTTTCAAACCTTCATAATATGCACTGCCGGCTTTAATATTGCTTTCCGGATTAAATATATCACCCTGTATTCCGTGCTTCTTAGTAACTTCGGCATAAGTTAAAGGCATCAACTGCATCAAACCGCCTGCTCCGACAGAACTACCTGCAAATGGATTAAAGTGGCTTTCTTCTTTTAAAATTGCTTGTAATATTATTGGGTTACTGTTTCCTCTATACTTGTGAACAATTTCATAATAATGGAGAGGATATATAAGTCTCCATCTCAAATCATCAAATGACGGTTTTACGGTAAGTTCTTCCATTGCGTTGCGTGCAAGAATGGCAGATATCGTATAGTTCCCCTTTTGGTAGGCTATCCAGCTTTGTATAAATTTATCTTTCTTACATAATTCTTCAACCAAATCGTAATCTTTTAAGAGTGCTAATTTTACGACAAGATTGTTTTCCATGGATTTTTTATAAGGAAAAACAACCGGTTTCATTAGCAAGTTTTCAAAAGGGAGTATACCGTCTGCTTTGTACAGATTATAATTTGCTCTATATGCATAATATGAATCAGGATAGTCTGCGACAGTTTTTTTATAATACACATTTGCGCTTTCATAGTGTTTAAGCTTATAGGATATTTTCCCCATGAAATAGGTTATAGCAGGACTGGATTTCACATTCGGGAATTTTTTCAAATGCAAAAACCCAAGCCTTTGTGCATCGTAATATTTTTTCTGCAAATATTTGGTCATAAATAAGTTATATAAAGCATCCGCTGAAAATTGACCGTTTGGATATTTTTCATATAAAGTTCTGAAACATGCTTCTTTTGCGCTTGAAGGAACGACCTCGCTACAATTAAGATATGCTATGTAATCTGCACCTGTGGATTTATAATTCTGTGAAGCCAAATACTTAATTCCTGCCGCTCTTGATGGAGCAGATTGCAAATAAAAATCTATAACTTCGTATACTTCTTTGGGGATAGCACTATCCGCATGTTCTTTTAAACCAGTTTCCGTGTAATATTTAACTTTGTCTGTGTTGCCAAGCTTGAATTCTGTTTTTGCAAAATCAGGCCAGCTGAATGCTATCGTAGTTTTATTAAGGAATTCTCTTGCCTTTTCAAAATCTCCGTTTTCATAATATACCTTAGCCAGCAAAAGGTTATCATAATTATTAAATTTGGTCTTTATTTTTTGCAATTCTTCAACAGATTTGATCGAATATCTTCCGCCCGGAGCTTTTGTTATGTAGTTTTTGAAATGCATTCCGGCTTTTTCCAGCATCTTGTTCTTTTTACTTTCGTTTTCGGGCAAATTTTCTGTTTTAATCATGCCCATAAAATATTCTGATGCAATTGCATAATCACTTGTCGGATATTTATTAATAATATTCTGAAAATGCTTTTTAGCAGAACTGTTTTTTATTTCCCACAACAAATTAGCCATATTATATTCACTTATGGGAACAATGCTGGATTTTGAATGTGAGTGAACTATTCTGTTATACTTTTTTATGGCGAGTTCTTTCTTACCCATATTTGTTGCACAACGAGCCTGTCTAAATAATGCCGATTCCTTTAAGCTTGATGATGAAGGTACTTTAGCAAACTCATAGTATGCTTTTTCAAAATCAGACGCTTTATAGTCTTCAAGCGCAGCAGTATATGCACTTATTCCCCTCGCTTCTGATGAAACTCTGTCATATATAAAATAGCCGGCTGTTATTACAGCTAATATCAAAACTATATAAAAATCGTATTTTTTTCTTCTTCTTCTCATTCAAATCTTATCTGTTTTCATACTGTACTTTACTTTGCCATATCAGGTAAAACCTTTTTCATAATATTATTCTAATATATATTTATGCAAAAAGAAAATTCCGTAATAAAAGATTACATTATGTCTTCTGAAATATACCTGCTTGACAATAAGAAATCAAAACCTATTGAAACAATGATATATCATCTACTCTTAAAGCAAAATATGGAACTTTGCTGTCTTTTTCTTTTAAGAAGATAACAAATGTGTTATCAAAAAAGAAATATCTTGGTTCAGGAGCATTTTCCGGCGGCATAGCTATCGATTCTGTTAATATAGCTGCTTCACTTTTCAATTGTACACCCTTATTATCCATGTTAAATTTTATCGTTTCTAAAGCTTGATCAATGTGCAGATTGGTTCCCATTATTCTTTTCCCTTCCAGCTCACTAAAATTGGCTGTCACATCAAATTTTATATTAGGAACCTTCAACTCATCTTCATCCCCTAATACAGTTGCTCCTTCATATTTACTTTTTTTAATATTCATGTCTTTATATAAAGTTCTAAAATCTTTATTTGCAGCATTTTTATATAAATATAACTCATCTTGACCTTTTGTTGCGAGCATTACTGCAAAATCACGAGGATTATTATAATAAAGTACAGTAACAGCATCTTTCGTATTTTTAGATGTATTTTTACTTATACCAAAATATTCGGCAGTCATATTTTTTCCAAAAGGAGATATTCCAAGTTTCTCAAATTCTCTCAAGAATTCAAAGTCTTTTTTCAGCATTGCGTAGATTAGAAAATTATTCGGACTTGGAGTCAAGTTGAGAGTGCTGAGTATATCGCTTGTTTCATGAAATTTTCTTTTTAAAGAATTTTCTATATGCGATTTAGTACTTTTTGTCACCTTGCCGGAAAATTTGTAGTAGCAGTTATCGGATATATTACTTGCTGAAAAATTTCGCTTATTAAGCTCATTTACAGAAGCGGGTGTACCTTCTCTAAACCTGACAGGCTGATGGACAAATTTATCTATAAATTCATTCCAAACAATCTGAAAAGTTCCAACCCAAACTCTGTTTTGTTCATTACAACGTGAAGTTATTGCCGGTTGAACTTCAATTTCTGCGGCACTAACCTGTATAAAAAAAGATAGTAGAAAGACCAAAATTATTCCAAAATATTTTTTCATTGCACCTTCTCCTCATAAGATATCCCCATCGTTTTATGATAACATGGAATTATGAGAATTGATACATTTAAAATTGAAGAGTGGATGAACAGATATTGTCCGAGTGCGCAATATGATTTGACAACCACTTGCATTGAACCGTTATCAATCCGGGAATTAATGACAATAGGCGGAATTTCAAGACCGCTTGAAATTTTTGATACGAAACTTACTTATGGTTATATTCATGGTTCTGAACGTTTAAAAACAGCTATTAAAAATTTATATACAAATCAAAATTTGAATAATATTACAGTAACGCACGGAGGTATTGGCGCAAACCAATTAGTGTTTGAGTCTATTCTCGATAAAGGTGAAGAAGTCATTGTTTTTTGTCCGACCTATCAGCAACTCTACTCAATACCTAAAGCATTGGGGGCAAATGTTAAACTTTTATTTTTACGTGAAGAAAACGGGTGGCAACCGAATTTGAGTGAACTAAAAAAAGCAATTACTTACAAGACAAAGCTTATTTGCATTAATAACCCGAATAATCCTACAGGTGCCGTAATTCCTGATGAAACGTTGAGGAAAATAACCGACATAGCGGACTCCCATAATATTTGGATTCTGTCCGATGAGGTATACCGTGGACTAAATATGACCGGCAATCCATATTCAGTATCAATTGCGGATATATATGATAAAGGTATTTCCACCGGCAGCACGTCAAAAACGTATTCACTCCCCGGTCTTAGGGTTGGCTGGATTGCAGCACGGGAAGACTTGATTAATGAAATAAATAAACACAGAGAGTATAATACGATAAGTGTCAGTATAATTGATGATTACTATGCTTCGATTGCGCTAGAAAACAAAGAAAAAATAGCCGTTCGAAATTTCAAGATAATGAATGAAGGCCTACAAATTCTAAATGATTGGCTTAACGGAGAAGTGTATGTTAAAGCAAATATGCCCAAGGGAGGTACAACAGCATTAATTCGCTACAAAAAGGAAATTCCTTCAAAAGTCTTATGTAGAAACTTGCAGGAAAAAACAGGAGTAGCTCTGCTCCCCGGAGAAACTATGGAAATGGAAGGAACTGTAAGAATCGGTTTTTGCACTGCCAAAAACATTCTTCAAACCGGATTGAAAGAATTTTCTAAATTTTTGAGAACAATTTAATAACGCTTTTCCCTGCAACTTTTTTGTAAAATTATAAAAACCATTTATATAAACTAAACCTAACAGATGAACCTCATCTTATTTCTCTACACTTTTTAAGGTAAATTTGAAAATCAGCCTTTACAACTCTAAAGTTCTTATTATAATTTAACTTCAGCTTATAGATAGACCATGTGGTTTAGACCAGTATATTTACCCTAAATCCTTTAAAATCAATCCTTTTGTCGATGAAACTATCCTCCGAAAAGGGGTAATATACATAGAGTAGACTAGACTGGAAACTTTAATAATATTTATAACGATAGGGAAAGAGGAGAGAGTATGAGAAGAGAGTTTAAGAAAAAATCGAAAATTTTGCTTATTGATGACAATTATGAACATCTGGTCGGTATCAGGGAATTATTAAACCTTGAAGGTACGTTTGATGTTGTTGGCATTGCTACAAATGTTACCGTAGGATTGAATTTGATTAAAAAATATCAACCGGACATTGTTTTACTTGATATGAATATGCCGGACAGAGACGGTTTGCAAGGCATTATAGAAATCGGTAAACTTGATTTCAATACAAAAATTCTTGCACTTTCAGGTTATGATGATGCGGATTTAATTTTTAGGGCAATGAAACTTGGTGCAAAAGGTTATGTATTAAAAACAATGGCATCTGCACAGCTTATATATGCAATTGAGGAAGTTCTTAACGGAAAAATATATTTACCGTTGGCATTATCATCAAGATTCTTTGAATATTTCCAACAATCTTTCAGGGAAGAGACTGCAAGACAAGAATCTGACGAAGAGAATCTTCTTTCATATCTTACTCAAAGAGAAGAAGAAGTTTTAGAACTCTTAACGCAGGGGGTTACATATAAAGGTGTGGCTGCAAAACTGTTTATCTCAGAAACCACTGTTAAAACGCACGTGAATAATATTTTCCAAAAATTGCAAGTAAATGACAGAACGCAAGCTGTTTTATATGCAATTAATAATGGTTTTCTAACTAAAAAAGGTGTAAATGTCTTAGCAAGCAGATAATTACCTAAGAGTTGATACTTGGAGATTGATTAATGCGGAAAATAGTCAGACAACAGAACTACTTAAAAGAGTTGATAGAATCACAAGGTAATCAATTCTTGACGAAAACGGCACTAAAGTGCCTTATTCGTTCTGTTCTGGAGCCGCTTTTGGATACTCCGGAAGATGGTGTTGTCTTGCAAAGAATTGAAAATAAAGAGGGGCTTCAAGGGCTGCTAAAACGACTTGAATTTTCTGAAATTGAATCTGTAGATTATTCTGATAAATCAGGGAATCTTGTTGAGAAGGTATGGGCAAATACTGAATTTATCTGCGTTATGACACACAGATTTGTTGCGATATTGATATGGGATTTCAATACAAATGACAATAGTCATGTCAGATATTATTCGTTATACAACTCTAAACTTCAAAATGAGCCTTTGGATATTATACAAAGGAATTCAAAAGTTGATATCACCGGATATAAAGAAAAATATACACCGGACAGACGTGACAATATTCTTTTAAATTCTTCAGTAAGAAAGCTTCTTGAAAATCTTGAAGAATCTGCAAGTGATGCGGTTTTGGGATATGCGGAAAAAAGTGCAGAAACACTCATTGATTCTGATTATGTTCAAAAGAAAGCACGAGTTATAGCTCATGAAATAAAAAATCAGCTTTCTATCTGTGATTTGTATTCCGAAATAATTAGAAAGCATACGGAAAAGGAAACAATAGACAAAGAGAGTATTCTTAGTTCATTAAAAGTGATTAATAAAAGTCTAAAAATGGCAAATAATTCCTTGCTTTCACTTAAAGTAAAAGACAACAGTGATTTGAAACCTATTTTGTTGGATGAAATTATTGAAAATACTTTGGAACTTTCAAAAGTTTATACAGAAGGAAAAAATATTTCTTTTGAAATAGAGAATACACCAAATATTAATGTCATGGCAGATTCAGAAAAATTAACTGCTGTTCTGATTAATCTTGTAAAAAATGCGGTGGAGGCGTTTAATACAACAGAGATAGTTAAAAATTACCCTGAAAATGGTAAGTATATAAAAATTAAGGCTGAAAAAGAAGATGATTTTGCAGTTATTATGGTTTCAAACAACGCTCCGGGAATTCAAGAGCCTGAAAAAATATTCAATGAGGGCTTTACCACAAAATCAACAGGTTCCGGGCTCGGCTTATGGATATGTAAAAAATTTATAGAAGAACAACTCGGGCAGCTTGAACTTTCCAGATCAAGTGAAGATTATACAGAATTTACAATCCGCTTGGGATTGGTCGATTAAGAGAGGTAATACATGGACTTAATTTCATCAAGAACAATAGAAATAACTAAACTTGGAATGGATGGATTAACGGATAGGCAGCATGCCATATCTTCCAATATTGCGAATGTAATGACACCTGATTATCAGAGGAAAGAAGTTGCATTTGAAAGTCAGCTCGCAGAAATCATTGAACGAGAAGATTTGAAAGACTATATAAAAGGGCAAAATAGTATAAAATACGTTCCGCCAAATGTTGATGTTTTCACAGGAGAAGTTAGACATTATAGAATTCCGACAAAGCAAGAAGCTGCATATTTAAAATCCAATACAATGGAGGATTACAAGCCTCAATATGTTACCGACATTTATAACGGGTCAAATATTGACGGAAATAACGTCGAACTTGAAAGAGAAATGATGGATTTGTCAAAAACAGGTACACAGTTTTTAATGTTGTCAAATCTTGAGAGAAGGCAGTTTACTAATTTGCAAGGTATAATCAGAGGACAATAGCAAAGAAAGGAGATAAGTTGATAAGAGGTAAGTTAATAAGAGGTAAGTTAATAAGTTAATAAGAAGTTTGTTTAAATCATGCTTATTCACTATTTACTTATTTATTATTCACCTATTTACTTATTCACTTAAGAAAAATATGAGTTTTAATATTTTTGACATAGCCGGTTCCGGCATGACAGCACAAAGGGCAAAAATGGATACAATTGCAAGTAATATTGCAAATATTCATACTACAAGGAAACCTGATGGTTCCAAGGGTGTTTATATAAAGAAGGATGTATCATTTAGAACCATATATGAAGATAATATAAATCGGGGACCATCGAATTTTTCAAGTAACTGCCCTGATCCGGAGTTTGACCCTGTAACAGGCAGATTATTGATTAATGCTAACTATGCACTTAATCATGGGTATGTAACAGGTGGGGTTCAGGTCGAACAAATTTATGAAAGGGAAGACGGTATAAAAACAGTTTATGATCCGTCTCACCCCGATGCAGATGAAGATGGATATGTAGATTTGCCAAATGTAAATGTGGTAGAAGAAATGGTAGATATGATAGCTGCCTCTCGTGCTTATGAAGCTAACGCAACAGTTGCGGAAAACGTCAAGACAATGATGCAGAGTGCAATGAATATATAGAAAGGAGACAAGTTAATAAGAGACAAGTTAATAAGAGCTAAGTTAATAAGTTAATAAGAATTTTTTTATTACTTATTCACACATTCGCTTATTCACCTATTTACTTATTTACTTAACAAATATGGATTTTTCAACAAATATACAGAGTTTTAACCGTGAGTTTAATTTAAATGCAATTAATGATTATAACAAGTATTTGCAAGGTCAGGCTGCTTTTGAAATAGAAACAGATGCATCGGAATTTTCACGTGCACTTGAAAGTGCATCAAAGTCAGTACCGCTAAAAGATAAATATGATCCGACCGGTGGAGGCTATTTTGCAGATAAAGTTGGATTAAGCTTCATGGCAGGGTTGGACTCTGTTAATAAGGCAAGATTGGAAGCAGACAGGATGCAAGAAGATTTAGCAATGGGCGGGCCGACAAATATTCATGAAGCAATGATTGCTGCGGAAAAAGCAGATTTAAGCATGCAAATGGCAGTTCAGGTCAGAAACAGAATCCTGAATGCTTACACAGAAATAACGCAGATGGGGTTATAATAAATACTCATTGATATTTTATTGCTATAAATCTATTGACCGAATAGCAGGCGAATGAGATAATTTAACTATGAATTATTATAAAAAGTATACGCCATATCTGTTTTTATTACCTGCTGTTGCAGTACTTATAGTATTTTTCTTTATCCCGTTTTTTCAGACAATAGGGTTGAGTTTCTTTGATTATTCTTCAAGCCTTTATAATCCAACATTTAATGGTATTGATAATTATATTAAACTTTTTAAAGAACCGATTTTTTACAAGGTTATGTTTAATACATTCATGTATCTCGTGATAGCAGTTCCTTTTCTGGTAATATTTCCTTTGTTTGTTGCAATACTTATTAATCAGAAAATCAGAGGAATAACTTTTTATAAAATATTGATTTACTTTCCTGTAATTGTTTCTATCGTTGTTGCTGCAATTGCTTTTAAATGGCTGTATGCGGGTCAGGGAATCTTAAACTATATTTTATCTGTTTTTCATATTCCAACAGTTGGTTGGCTTGTTGATACAAAATGGGCATTGTTTTCGGTTGCCATAGTTACTATATGGAAAGGAATCGGCTACTATATGATGATATATCTTGCTTCTCTTATGAGTGTTCCGCAAGATTTGTATGAGGCATGTGATATTGACGGGGCAGGGTTTTTACAAAAGCACTTTACTGTTACAATTCCTCATATTATGCCGACTATTGCGCTTGTATCCACGATAAGTACAATTTCAGCAATGAAGGTTTTTGCAGAAATATACGTTATGACAAAAGGAGGGCCTTTAGACTCTTCCAAAACCATTGTTTATTACATATATGAAAGAGCCTTTGAAAATCTGGATTTGGGATATGCTTCTGCGATGGCCGTTGTTTTGTTGGTAGTTGTAATGGTATTTTCACTCATAAATATCCTCTGTTTTGAAAAAAATAAATACGGAGATATATAATGAAAATACTTGTTATAACTGACCTTTATCCGATAAAAGATGATGAAAAGTGTACACCCAGAACCATTTATGACTTTGTGCAGGAGTGGAAGAAATCAGGGCATGAGGTAAAGGTAATTAAACCTAATTTTATTCTTAATTCATTTTTGCGCAGAAAACCATTTTATAAAAGCGGTATATACGGAGATATTGAGAATATAAATTATTGGCTGCCGTTTATTGGGAAAATAAAAAATAAAATTAAAAGTAACTTAGAAGCTGATATAGTTATAGCCCATATGCCAAGCGGACTTATTTTCGCAAATAAGCTGGGATTGAATTTTTGTGCCGGGGTTCATGTTTCGGATTTAGAAGTTTTAAGGAATCCTGTTTATAAAATTTATTTTAGAACAGAACTTGAAAAAGCATACCAAAATGCACAAAAAATAGCATGCAGGTCTTTTGTTTTGAAAGATAAGTTTTTAAAACTTTATTCTGAATATGCACCAAAAACTTTTGTCGCTCCTTCAGGAATCCAATTTAAGCCCGTAAAACGGACATGGAATCCTACTGAGAAAATAAAAGTTCTTACCTGCGGACAATTGATAAAAAGAAAAAATATAGATAAAGTAATCCATGCCTGTGAAGGATTTGAGAATATTGAGCTTACTGTTATCGGTTCAGGGGAAGAGGAAAAATATTTAAAAAAGATTGCGGGGAAACCCCACCCCCTAACCCCCTCCCTCAAGGGGCGGGGGAATTCATCTGAAATCTCGGATAAAATTTACCCCTTCCTCAAAGGGCGGGGGAATTCATCTGAAATCTCGGATAAAATTTACCCCTCCCTCAAGGAGCGGGGGAATTCATTTGAAACTCCGGATAAAATTTACCCCTTCCTCAAAGGGCGGGGGAATTCATTGGAAACTCCGGATAAAATTTACCCCTCCCTCAAAGGGCGGGGGAATTCATTTGAAACTCCGGATAAAATTTACCCCTCCCTCAAGGGGCGGGGGGAGGTTGTATTTATGGGACATCTTTCACATGAAGAAGTACTTAAAAAAATGAGTGAGTCGGATATTTTTATTTTGCCTTCGGTTAATGAAACTTTTGGAATGGTTTATCTTGAAGCTATGGCGGAAGGGTGTATAACAGTTTGCACAAAAGGTGACGGTATTGACGGAATAATAAAAGATTCTGAAAATGGTTTTCTTACTGAAGTTGATAAAGTAGAAGAAACTATACAAAGAATTTTGGATTATAAGGATAAAAATGCGATTCTTGAAAATACATATAATACCGTTTTAGCTTTTAATGAAAGAGATTTAGCAGAGCAGTATCTGCAAAGTATAACTTTTTGTACATAAATATATTTAGTCTGTTAATTAGACAAAATGGTGATTTATCTTCATACGTATCCTTTTACAATCTTTGTATGGAGATGTTGTTATGGGAAAAATTCAGAATAAATACCTAGAAATAAAAAATATAAATAAAGATATTGTAGATTGGGTAGAAGATGTTGCAGAAGAAAACAACTGCAGAGTGGAACGCAAGGAATGGAAAAGCAAATACAACAGCTATGTTGTATATGATTATGAGCCTTTTTGTTCTGAAGGATTTGAGATAAATCTTCTTTTGAGCTCAGTTGATATTTCGTATTTGAACTTTATAAAATATCTTTATAAAGAAAAAATGTCTACGATTGAATATCTGGATAATTGTGCCAAGATTCCTGCCGTTAGGAATTATATTGCATAATTTGTGTTTTCTTACAATGATTAATTAATCTTTATACCAAACCTTAAAACTGTCAATTCGAGTTTTAAGGTTTTTATAATCTCCTCTAAAATTTATGCACCTGTCATCAATAAGCATGTGGCAGGGAATTTTTATATTTGTTACATCATCAATGTACTCATCTAAACCGTTCTTGATAATCCATTTAGAAGTTAATAACAGATTACGGGATGTGAATATTATAACTTTATAATCGGCAGATAAATTCTTAATAAAATTAAATGCGCCATCTTTAATCGGAGGAATAAAATTTTCGTCAAAATCTCCAGTATATGTATTAAGAACTCCGTCTAAATCCATTAAAATTGTTTTTTTAAAATAATTTTCATAACTCATATTATTTATTCATTATACTGATTACAAATTCAGTATAGTTTGTTAATTTAATAGTGTCAAATTGATAAAATTTAAATATGGATAATATTGAATTAGTGAAACTCGGACAAAAAATTAAATTTGAAAGAACTAAGAGGAAATTAAGTCAGGAACAATTAGCAGAGTTGTCTGATATATCAGTACATGGTATTAGCAATATTGAAACAGGCAAGACGGATGTCAAATATACAAATTTACAGAAATTAGCAAAAGCTTTTAATATAAGAGCGTGTGAATTATTAGATTTCAACTTGTAATTTTTATTCCAAAAACAACAGGTGACAGGAGGTTTCTACCCTGAAACTTGAAAGCAATAAACCATTCACTTTTCACGATTCACGATTCACTTTTAATCAAAACCCCGTATATGAGCCTATAACACGGATGCTTTGAACAACATCAGATAAATCACTAACTAACTTTTGTATTAATTCATCTTTTTCATGACCGACAAAATCAATAAATACAGCTTGCTCTTCCTGATTATTATTCATCATTTTAGAGCTTATTTGAGTAATGTTAATTTTATATTTAACAAATACCTGAACAATATCTAAAAGTGCACCCTGCCTATCATTTAGGAAAAGAACTATGCTTGTTTTGTCATTCCCTGTAGGTTCTGTTTGTCCGTCACCAATAACTATAAATCTACGATTATTATTTTTATAATTTTCTATATGTTCTTTTAGAATATTAAGATTGTATATTTCGGCGGTTTTATGAGTTCCGATTATTGAATATGTTATATTATAATTTTGTAGTAGTCTTGCAGATTCATCCATACTTTCAGCCATAACAATATCCAATTGTCTGGGCATTTCTTCTTTAACAAAATTTCTGCATTTTGAAAATGCGCTCGGATTAGTTATTAATCCCATTATGCTGTAAAATTCCGTTGTTTTGGACAGAATACAATCATTAACTGGAACTGTTGTTTCTGCCAAAATCCTTACATTTTGGTTTTTGGTTTGGATAAGATTATCCAAAGTTTCTCTTATAATTCCTTTATAGGTTGTTTCTATAGGAAGAATTGCAATTGCGTTTGAATATTCGTCAACATAATCAATGCACTCTTTAATAGATGTCATTGATCTTTGATATAGGTATAAATCGTATGTTTTGAACAATTTGTCTTTTGCTATTTCGGAATACGTTCCGCCCATTCCGAGACAAACCACTTCATTAAAATCTCTGAACATAATAAACTCCAAATCTCTTATAAATTATATTACTAAAAAGATTTGGGGTAAAGTTTATTCTGATATCTTCGTGTTAAAATATCTATATGGAAAATATTTTTGCCCAAAAATGTATAACACTTGAAGATACAAAGAAATTGGCTGAAAGATTTGCTGAACTAGTTAAAGAGAAGGGCTGTTTTGTAAATCTTTTTGGCGAAATAGGTGCAGGAAAAACCGCTTTTGTGAGACTTGTTGCGGAATCGTTGGGTGTGAAAGAAAAAGTTACAAGTCCGAGTTTCGTTATACTCAATGAATATCACAGCGCTTCAATTCCTGTTTATCATTTTGATTTATACAGGCTTGAAAATGTAGGGATTTCTACTATTACAGAAGAACTTAGAGAATATTCGGAAGGTAAAAAAATAACGTTTGTTGAGTGGGCGGAGTTTTCCCAAGGCGAGTTGCCATTTGAAAGGATTGAAATAAATGTGACTTATGACGATGACGATGCAAGAATATATGAATTCAAATCTGTCGGACATAAAAATGAATATATTATTGAGGAATTAAAACATTGAATATACTCTCTTTTGATACATGTTTGGATAAAACTTATGTAACTTTATTCTGCGAGAATGAATATATTAATAAAGTTATTAAATCAAATGACGAAAACTATCATTCCGCATATCTGATTTCTACAATAACCGAGGTATTAAAATCAAAAGGATTAACTCCTCATAGTTTAAACTACATAGCGACAGATATAGGTCCGGGGAGCTTTACAGGAATAAGAGCATGTACAACAGTTGCAAGGATGCTTGCTCAGCAATTAAATATAGGACTAATTGGAATTTCTTCCCTGGAAATTTTATCGAGGATTCTGGGTGAAAATGATTTGGTTGCACTGGATGCGAGAAAAAACAAGGCATATTTCTACGACGAAGAAATAAAAGGTGCTATTGAACTTGAAGAAGTTGATAAAATAATTAAAGGTAAAAAAGTTATAACTGACGACAGCCTTTATCCCAGATTTTCGGAGATTTGCGATGAAGTCATTTCATACCAGCAAAATGATTATCCGTTAGGTGAAATCTTGACAAAAATTGCCGAAGAGAAAATCGAATCGGGTATTGATACTGACTGGCGAAAGCTAAAACCGTTATATATTCAACCGCCACCAGTATTTAAAAAATAATCATTACATCCTTTCAGGAGCAGTTACGGCAAGAATATCGAGTGCATTTTTGAGAACTGTTTTAATAGCAATCATTAATGCAAGTCTTGCTTTCATCAAATCTTTGTCTTCGCCGATTACACGGTTCGCATTGTAAAAAGAATGAAATTCCTGCGCCAGTTCTTGAACGTATCTGCAAATTGTATAAACAGTCCTGTTTTCAGCTGAAAGCGCAATAACAGATTTAAATTCTTCAAGTTTCATTATTAAAGTTTTTGCAGAATCTGCGGTTTTTGCAATTAATGATTTGTCGAAGTTCGTTTCAATTCCTTTCATTTCTTCTTCTGTCATTGGTGCAGGTTCGTTGTTTAATTTGCCAGGAGCGATTGCGTTTCTCAAAATTGAGCAAACTCTGGCATGCGCATATTGAACATAAAATACCGGGTTTTCGTCAGTTGAACGTTTTGCAAGTTCAATATCAAAATCCAAGGTTACATCAATATTTCTCATACACATCCAGTAACGTGTTGCATCAACCCCTACTTCGTCAATCAGGTCATCCAAAGTAACCATATTTTTGCGTTTGCCCATTCTGACTTCATTTCCGTCAACAACGAGATTAACCAGTTGCCCCAAAAGAACTTCAAATTTATCTGAATTATAACCCAATGCTTCAAGAGAAGCCTTTACACGAGCAATATAACCATGGTGGTCGGCACCCCAAATGTCAATTAAACGGTCAAAGCCTCTGTCAAATTTATCTGCATGGTAAGCTATATCGGCTGTAAGATAAGTATTTGAGCCGTCGGCCTTTTTAATAACCCTATCTTGGTCATCTCCAAATACGGTTGACTTAAACCACTTTGCACCATCTTGTTCATATATATAGCCTTTTTTCGTAAGCTCTGTAACTCCTTTTTCAACTTTACCTGATTTATGCAAATCAAGTTCAGAGTAAAATTTGTCAAAATGAACCCTAAAATTTTTCAACAAAGCTTGCTGTTTTTCTTCCATTTCTTTTTTTGCGAATTCACAAAGCTCATCAAGCGGAATATCATTAACATTTCCTTTATTAACTTCTTTATGGCTTGCAAGGTAATTTTTTGCAGTCGGAATCAGATAATCTCCCGGGTAATAGTTTTTGCGTTCTATTTCATCCGTAGGAAAATCTACATCTATACCCAATTCCTGCTGAATTCTTATTCTCAAAGAATTTCCGAGTTTTTGGATTTGGCTTCCGGCATCATTTATATAAAATTCTTCATATACATCGTGACCATAAAATCTTAAAAGATTTGCCAAAGCGCTTCCCATAGCGGCCCAGCGTCCGTGTCCTATATGAAAAGGCCCGGTAGGGTTTGCAGAAACATATTCAAGAAGGATCTTTTCTTTGTTTTTAACCTGATTTTTCCCGTAATTTTCACCTTTTTTTAATATTTCATCAACAATATCCGCTAAAATTTCGTCTTTAATTTTAAAATTAATAAATCCTCCTACGACAGATACTGTATAGGTTTTTTGGGGTAAAAATTCAACAATAGCATTTGCAATCATAGGCGGAGCAATTTTTGCCATACGTGCAAGCGATGATACATTAACCGCAAAATCACCGAACTCTGGATTTTTTGGCTTTTCTATTACAAGAGTGAATTCATCGTTTACCCTCATCTGTCCTAGTTTATTTGCTTTTATAGCCCCTTTTATACCATTCTCAACTTCATTTAAGAAAAAATCTTTTA